>JBGGOQ010000016.1 GCA_041320695.1 Caldicellulosiruptoraceae bacterium PP1
TTCTATTTGTCAATTTTTTGATTGCATTGATTTTTATAAAATTTTCAATTCGACTATATATTGTTTATATTCTAAATAAAAGGGTTTTTAGTCCTTGTTCAAATTTTTTGTTGTACATCACTATATCTCTCCTTTACAGTTTTTGATATTAACAATAATTTATCACTTTGAGGTAACTCTAAGTCAAGGATTTTTCTTTAGAAAGCAAGTATGTTTTGAAGTATATATTGAAATGATTACTCGAATTTTTATAGTGATTTGTGAATTTATTATCCATTTTTATTCATTTAAATTTTATCATTTCAACCAAGAGCTGTAGCTAAAATTCATAAGCACCATGCAAGTGCAACCCAAATACCATTATCGTAACTAATTTCTTATATTTATATTAATGTAACAATAATTTTAAAAGTTACATTTAATGCATTTTAAATAGAAACCCCTTCATTAATTATTGTTCAATCCTTGAAGATTATTTTGATATTGGCAATCTGAACATTTACCAAAGTATCGGTTTTGGGCTCCAATTTTTTGCTCTTAGTTGGCCGGATCAGCCTTCATGTAGTATTCGGTCACAACAACCGCAAGTTTTCTTTTGTCTTCCGCTGAAATTGTTCATTCTTTATAAGGATTTACCGTAAAAGCAATCATTACCAAGCTAACAGTTATAGCTACAATCATTATAACCCAATATGCCGGTTTCTTAAAAATTAGTAATTTTTTACTATTACACAAATAAAAAAACAAGGTTTCCTGTGCTTCCACCACAAAAACACATTTTAGGCAGATAGAAGATCACTATTGAACCCTGTATTTAAGATATTTTAGACATTTATTTTGTTTTTTTATTTAAATCAATACCACTCTCCTACAATACTTGTTTACATAAAAGAGACAATAATATCAAAATTGGTTGCTATTATTTTATAAAATGTAAATCAAATGTAATACATGCACCACCGTCCTTTGCATTAAAGGCAGTAATACTTCCACCATGCATTTCTACCAGTCTTTTTGCAATATAAAGTCCTAGTCCGGCATGACCGTGTTTGGTAGAACGGGATTCATCTCCCCTGTAAAATTTATTAAAAAGATTAGATAGATCTTTACTACTAAATCCCTTTCCTGTATCACATACTTTAAAACAAATATTATTACAGGTAATATCAGCATTAATTGTTATTGTTCCATGTTCCGGCGTATAATCAATGCTGTTCGAAACGATATTGTCAAGAATACGCTCAAGTTTTACAGTATCAACAGGGCATGTCATTTTAGCCTGGTTTTCATAAGTTACATCAACTTTAAAAACTATCTTTTTATTTTTTGTCATAATCTCATAACTTTCTTTTTTCTGCATTAAAAAAGAGTATATATCCACTGAAACGATATTAAGTTCTGCATCAGACGTTTCAAGCTCTGCGGCGTAAAGCATTTCATTGACAAGTTTAGTGCCCTTATTTATATTATTTTCTATTACTTGTAAATATTTTCTTATCTTTTGAGTATCAATATAATTGTCTTCCAAAAGTGATTCAACATATCCTTGTATTACAGATAGAGGTGTTTTCAGGTCATGGGCAAGGGCTTGAATCATCTCTTGTCTTTCCTGCTCTGATTTCCACTGTGATATTAATGATTCCTTAAGTTCATTTTTCATTTCGTCAAATGCTTGGCAAAGTCTTCCAAGTTCATTGTCAGCATTATAGTCTATATTAAAATCAAGATCTTTCTCCTTAACCTTTCTTGATGCATCTATAAGCATATTAACCGGCTTAACTATATTACCGGCAAATTTCTTTGAAAAAAGCAATGTAAAAATTACTATATAAATAAACGGAGAAAAAACAACTACAATAAATAATGGTGTAAGGAATATTTTATCTGATGTACTTGCATAATGAGGTGTTAATGTATATGATAATGAAACTGCTCCACTTATCTTCCCCTGATAATCAATTACCGGGATGATTCTTACATATCTCCCATCTATAGCGATGGTAGTATTAATTTTATTATATAAGTCCTCTTTGCCATTTATAAGTTTTTTATAATCTGTCCCATATATTTTGTTGCCATTTACATCCATAACCTGATACAATATTCCTTCTGAAGGAATCACTTTATTAAGAAGTTGTTTTTTGTTCCTGTTTAATAGAATTACACTTTCTTTTCTGATATAGCCTTCAATATCAGGTATTTTCTTTTCATAGTAGTTGGCAGGAAATATTTTTTTATATTCAATTTTTGTATAAATAATATAACCCACATAATATGTAGCTATTGTAGCTATTATGCTTGATATTATAATCATAATAAACGTTAATATAAATTGAGCTTTGAGAGGTTTTTTCCCCAACATATATATGCACCCACTTGATGTATAATTTCACATTACATTATTTTGTTAAATCTATAGCCGATACCCCATACTGTCGATATATACTCTGTTTCGTGGTCAAATTCAGCTATCTTTGACCTTATGTTTTTCACATGTTCAGTCACAGTTGAAGAATCTCCTTCTGCATCATATCCCCAAACCTTCTCATAAATCTGTTCTTTTGAAAACACCTGACCTGGATGCATTAAAAGCAGTTCTAAAATGTCAAATTCTCGTTTAGTAAGGGATATGATATTATCGTTAACCTTAACCTGTCTTGATTTTAAATCAACAGACAGTCTGCCAAAGCTAATCAACACTCTCTTGTTTGAGCTATTAAGAAATAAAGCCCTCTTCTCTCTCCTTAAATGTGCATCTATTCTCGCAAGCAGTTCATTAAGGCTAAAAGGCTTTATTAAATAATCATCACCTCCTAAGGCAAGACCTTTTAGTTTATCGGTTTCCGATTGTTTCGCACTCAAAAATATTATGGGGCAAAGAACTACATCTCTTATTTTTCTACAGACTTCATACCCATCAATACCAGGCATCATTATGTCAAGAATAATAATGTCGGGGTGTTCTTTAGCTTTTTTAATACCGCTTTCACCGTCATATGCTGCTAATACAATATGACCTCTTTTCTCAAGAGAATCTTTTAAAAGAGTGACTAAATCTTCCTCATCATCAATTATAAGAATCTTACTCATACCATCATGCCTCCTTTAAATTTTTATTTAATCATATATTTTTCTACCTTCCCACCTTTCAATCCAAATCAAACCTCCAGCCAACAAACTCACAAAAAATATGGCAGCTGGAATAAGACCCTTTATAGCTTGATTTGCAATAAAACCTGAAGATAGTATTTCGGTTGGGTATTTCATACCAGTCAAATATAACAAATATGTTCCTATTAACCCTGATAAACGAACTGGCCATGCCCAAGGTACAAATTGCCAAATTTTATCACCAAGACCTGTTGCCATCAATGCAGCTATTAAAATACTACCACCGCCAATACCTACTGATGCACCTATTCCCCATGCAAAACTTATCCATAAATGGAATGCCAATAGTGGAATAGTTCCTATTATAGCTACTATAGCTGCTATAACAAAAATTGACCAGAATATATGTATATTTAATATAAAATTTAATTCCACTAAAAGTGCCAATACAGCAAGTAATGTACTTACTGATGTCAACAAAATAAGCATTACAAGTTTCCCAAGGTACAAATCCCTGCGGGGTAGTTTGCTTCCAAGAAAACCATTGAAACTCCCAGCAAGTTCCTCCTGATGTATCATTAATCCTGATATTAAACCTACACCAAGCGGAATAACCATTGCTGTCCACACTTCAAAAAATGCTTTGAATATTGAAATTTGAGTATATATTGTTATTGTTTTTAACGAAAAGTACCACGTTATTAAAGCAGTAAAAATCAAAGGTGTTAAAAATGTAAGCCATCGTATAGGTGTGCGTTTTGTCTTAATCCATTCTGATATAAATATTTTCATCATCTTGTCTCCTTTTTATTAAACCACACTGAAGTAATTATAGTAAAGATTATTAAGGCAGCAAGTGACAGAGCTATTCCTACTGGTATTACTGATGAATTCATGAGAGAATCTGATGCTTCCAAAGGAATCCCATTTGGGTGTACGCCTATTACAGGACACATAAGCCGTATCGGCCAGCTCCATGGGACATATATCCAATACCATTCAGGTGCCGCTGTAACACCGGCAATAAGCCCGGTAAATCCCACAGCCATACTAAAAAAGGTGCCTTTCCACGTTGCTGCCCATAACTGAAGTGGTATTACAGCAAGGGATGTAAGCCATATCGTAAACCCACCTGCAAAAATCTTTACCCATGGAATTTCTCCTCCTGCTGTAATAAGCCCTGAAATTATTATAACGGCAATAAGAACAAGTGTCGCTAGCATCATATGATATGCCATTGATAAGATTTTAGCTGTCCAGATAACCGACGGTGAAATATTGTGAGCTCGCAAATTGTGGTAATTTCCTGCCTTTTTTTCCTGCAATGCCACTAATGCAGCAAATAAAGCTATACCAAATGGAATGAATATTACTGGCCACCAATTGTATACCTGGCCAAGAATAAGCTGCCATGACCTTAGATAATTAGCAGGCATAAATAATTTTTGTAGTAATGCTATTACTATAAAAAAAAGTGGTGCAAGTAATATGAGTCTTCTGGCAAAAGTCCTCCTGTATTTAAGGTTCTCAGATTTTATTATATTAATCATTATTTATTTAGCCCCCTTTACAACTTTCATAAATAGTTCCTCAAGGTCTTCATCATAACTTATTTTACCCTGGTATTTAAGTACACCATCGCTTATAATACCAATATAATCAACAAGCTGTGATACTTCTGACAATATATGGCTTGATAGAATTACCGTAATCCCTTTTTGGGGGAACGAACCTATTAATTCCCTCAGCTCCTGAATGCCTAAAGGATCAAGACCATTTGTAGGTTCATCAAGAATCAAAAGTTCTGGATCACCTAACAATGCTATTGCAATTCCTAATCTTTGCTTCATACCCATTGAAAATTGTGCTGCCAACTTTTTACCTGTATCTTTAAGGTCCACTATCTCAAGTACTTCATAAATTCTTTCTTTTGGAAGTCCCATTAATTTTGTGTGGACGAGAAGGTTTTCAACTGCAGTTAAATTGCCATATAAAGCTGGGGATTCAATTAATGTTCCAATTCTCTCAAGATGCTTTCGTTGCCATAGCTCACCGAAAACAATAATTTCACCGCTTGACGGATACAATAGTCCCGTAAGCATTTTTAATATAGTGGATTTTCCTGCTCCGTTTGGACCAAGTAATCCGTAAATTGAACCCTTTGGGATTTTGAGTGAAACATCATTTACAGCAAGCTGCTTTCCGTAGTATTTTTTCAGCCCTCTCGTTTCAACTATCAAGTTTGACATTTAACTCTTCCTTTCATTGCATTATTAATCTCTACAATGATTATTAATATATTAGGCAATTATAAAGAATTTATAAAGTTACTCTTATCAATCAAAAGAAAATAACCACCATTCTTTCTTCATTAAAAACACTGCTATCTCGGCTGGTCAAAAAGAAGGCTGTGGGTTTTCAGGATATCAAGCGTACTTATTTTTATTTTCCTCTGGTTACTCAGTCTGAATGTACAAAAGTTGAGAATCGTTCTTTCGTACAGAGAGTTTACGGTGGAGCACTTAAACTCGTCCAGTCAAAACATCATCCACTGCAGCAAATTGTCCGGTTAAACTAATAGATTGTCTAACATTATCAGGATTTGATATAACATCAAATCCGTTTACGTACACTTTCCCACTATCTGGTTTTAATAATGTAGTAAGAATTTTTATAATTGTTGTTTTGCCAGCACCATTTGTTCCTAACAGTGCAAAAATACTTCCTTTAACTACCTCGAAATCCACACCTTTAAGAACTTCAAGCTGATTGTAGGACTTCTTCAGCCCTTTCACTTGAATTGCTATGTTTTGCATTTTCTCCACTCCTTATATTATAGTAACCTTTGATAAATCAGCTTCCAAGGCTTTTAGTGCATTGTAGGTTAATTTATCCATCATTGCTCCATCAAAACAGATAGTTTTTAATGAATAATTATGTAGATTTTTTCGTATATTTCTTAATATTTCCTTTGATTAAATAATCACTTAAATATAAGCAATTACTACTATTAACATTGTTCCTCTAAACAAAATTCACGATTTTTTATATTAACAAAATAAAAACCTCCTTCTTAGCTTATATCTATTCTTATTTCTCACTAAGAAGAAGGTTTTTATTATTAAATTTTAAATTTATTTTTTCAAAAATATGTTATGCCAATATTATTCTTTTAAATTTATTAGAAAGATTTTAGCATTATTATCAATTAAACATCACTCCACTTATATGGTTTATATTTTAATTTTATCTCATATCTAAACTCTAAGCATTCCTCGAAACCCTCTAGATGAATAGTATGATTCTGCACTATTATGATATACAAAAACAGTATCATAACGACGATCGCAAAATAAAGCTCCTCCTAGTTTTCTAATATTATCGGGGGTTTTTATCCAACTAGAAGTTTTTGTATCGAATTCTCCATATTTTTGCAATTCCCTGTATTGTTCTTCGGTTAGTATCTCAATACCCATAAATTTTGCCATATCAATTGCATTATTTTTGGGTTTATTTTCCTTTCTTGATTCCATCGCTTCACGATCGTAACAAATACTTCTTCGTCCTTTTGGGCTTTCAGCAGAACAATCATAAAAAATGAACTCATCTGCATTTATATCATTAACAATAACATCTGGTTCGCCACCTGTTTCTTCCATTTGATAGAGAGACCATAGTATTTCATCATTTGCTTCAATCTTTGCTTGTACTTTAGCCCATTCAAGTCCTATGTGACGATGCATATTTTTCTCAAAACGTTCTTTCAATATCCTAAGTAATTCTTCACGTTGTTCGGTTGACAATTGCTTATTTTCCATACAAAAATCTCCTCGTCTATTAAGATTGTTGTTATTCTTGAGTGAACTACCCCCACCTATAGAGGTGGTGGCTTCGTGGTCAAGGTAAGCTACCTTACCAGATTACCCACGCTCAAAGGGCTGTTCCATCCCCGACAATACCATCTACATGGCTAATTTTAGTAGGTTTTTAGCTGCGTTTATATATCTATCATGTTTTGCTCCACAGTTAGGACATTCCCATTCCCTCAACGCTAAATCCTTTACATCAGTATTTTTGTATCCACATTCACTGCATATTTGACTTGATGCATATTTTTGTGGTGCTATTATTATTTCTCTACCATACCATTTTGCTTTATATTCTATCATCCTTCTAAATTCTGTCCATGATACCTCTGATATTGCTTTAGCTAAATAATGATTTTGTTGCATATTTTTTACTTTCAAATCTTCCAAAATTATCACTTGGTTTTCGTGAATAATTCTGGTGGACAATTTGTGCAAGAAATCTTTCCTCTGATTTGTTATTTTCTCATGTAACTTTGCAAGTTTTAATCTTGTTTTTTCATAATTACTGCTTTGTTTTTGTTTCCTTGATAGTGATTTTTGTATTTGTTTTATCCTTTTTTCAGTTTTCCTTAACCATTTTGGATTTTCTACCTTTTCTCCATTTGATAGTATCGCAAATTCCTTTAACCCTAAATCTATTCCTATCTTTTTATCCACATTGGGAAGTTTTTTTATTTCTGTTTCTACTAATATTGAAGCATAATATTTTCCTGTTGGTGTTTTTGATATTGTTACAGATTTTATAATCCCTTCAAAGTCTCTATGCTGTTTTATCTTTATCTTTTTATTTAGCTTTGGCACTTTTAAGTATCCATTATCTATACTTACTGTCCCATTTTGATTATTTGTTGTGTATGATTGATAGCCTTTTCTCTTTTTGAACTTCGGAAAACCTATATTTTTGTCCCTAAAAAAGTTGTTATATGCTCTTTCTAAATTTAGTTGTGCATTAGCAAGAGCAAGACTATCTACTTCTCTTAGAAATGGATATTCTCTTTTATACTTTGCTGGTGTAGTTTTTAACATTTTTTCTGTTTGTTTGTAATACTCTATTTTGTCTGCAAGCATTTTGTTGTATATAAACCTTACACAACCAAATACTTTAACAAAATATTCTTTCTGTTCTTTTGTGGGATATATTCTATATTTATATGCTCTAAGCAATGTTACACCTCTTTTCCATATATTTATTATATCAAATAAAACGACATTCATCACCCACTTATAAAAGTGGGCGACTTCTGTCGTAATTTAGGTTAAATTAATTATTTACCTAAGATTTTAACAATTGTTTCAAAATGTATTTTGGTAATTAGGCCATAAAGATTCTTTGAATATTTATTTTTAAACCAACGGGTACGGTTCTATTTGGCACAATCCATCCAAGAAATACTCAGTCGGTTTTTGGCAGAAGAGGAGTAAGCCAGGAAGAACCGTCCCCATTGGCTTATTGGCTTTAATACTGACAATATGTAAAACATTAGAAGGTGTTCAATTATCTTCTGAGACACCCTCCAATAATAAAGTTCTTGACCTGAAGTTAACTCCATGTGTTATTATATTGTACAATGTTATGTAAAATATCATAACGATTGCAGTAGTAAGTAAACAATTTTGTATTTTTCCTGATATGCTACGGTATTATAAAAAAATCAAAGTATAATTAGAAAATAATGAAGAAACAGATTTAAAACCGATTGAATTTCTCAAATTCATAAGAGAGGTGTTTTTATGTTTTCAAATCAGGCTCTTAGAAAATTGATTATTCCCCTTTTCATGGAACAAATACTTATCGTTTTCGTTGGTATAATTACTACGATGATGATTTCCTATGCTGGCGAAGCAGCCATGTCTGGTGTTTCTTTGGTGGATATGATTAATTTTCTTCTAATTTTTGTGTTAGCAGCACTTGCTACCGGTGGTGCTGTGGTTGTTTCTCAATATATTGGACACAAAGAAAAAGACCAAGCATGCAAGGCTGCCAGTCAATTAATTACCATAACTGCAATTTTTTCTATGATAATTATGCTTTTAGTTATTTTCTTTCACAAGCCTACATTATGGATTCTCTTTGGCAATATCGAAAATGATGTTATGGCAGCTGCCATTACCTATTTCGTATTTTCAGGATTATCCTATCCATTTTTAGGCATCTATAATTCCTGTGCCGCATTATTCCGTTCCATAGGGAAATCTCATATTACAATGAATATTTCCATTATCATGAACTTGATTAATGTCGCTGGAAATGCCATTGGAATCTTTTTGTTTCATGCCGGTGTTACAGGTGTTGGAATTGCGACACTCATTTCACGTGCAGCTGCTGCATTGATTATGATAAACTTGTCTCTCAACAAAAAGAATGTGGTTTACATCCGTTTCTCTGAAATTTTTTCCTGGAACGTAGAAATGATTCGAAAAATCTTGAATATTGCCATTCCAAATGGTATAGAAAATGGCATTTTTCAGTTGGGACGGCTTATTATAATTAGTATTATCTCAGCATTTGGAACAACTCAAATTGCTGCAAATGGAGTTGCAAACAGTTTAGTTAATATGGCTGTTAGCTTTGGTTCTGCTATGAATCTTGCCATAGTTACTGTAATAGGTCAATGTGTAGGTGCAGGAGATTATTTACAAGCTAATTACTACACAAAAAAACTTGTGAAGATTACATACATTGGAACATTATGTATTAACTTAGGTATGATTCTTATCCTTCCATGGATCTTAAAATTATATACTTTATCTGCAGAAACATATAAATTAACTTATGTAATTGTTTTAATTCATAATATATTTGCTATATTACTTTGGCCTATTTCGTTTACACTTTCTAATGGACTTCGTGCAGCAGGTGATGTTCGTTTCCCAATGATTATTTCAATTTTCTCTATGTTTGCTTTTCGTGTAACCTTTGCTTATGTTTTAGGTGTTATATTTAACATGGGAGTTATCGGCATATGGATAGCTATGGTTATTGACTGGGCTTTTCGTTCCATTATTTTTATTGTCCGTTTCAAAAGTGGCAAGTGGATGAATTTCAGAGTTATATAAAATAACTTTTAAGCCAACGGGGACGGTTCTTCCTGGCTCACTGACCAACGCCAAACACCAACTGAGTATTTCTTGTATGTACTGTGCCAAACAGAACCGTCCCCGTTGGCTCAATGTCCATTAAAAAAACTTCTAATTCTCTAACAATTCTTTAGCACAAGCAATATAGTAATGTCTCCCGTTTGCACTGGTTTCTAATTTTGATAATGCTATCAAACCTTGAGCTTTTAATTGTTTTCCGATTTCAATCTCTCTTTCAGCTGCTATTAATAAATCTGCAACCTCAATAGCCCACTGTAATTCCTGATTAGCCAAAGACCTTTTTATCTCTGCAATAGCCTTTTCTTCCCCTCCAATTAAATTTAGCATTTTTACTGCATGTTCTTTTGGTGGTAATTTATTTAAATTAGTTGGATTTCCGTCAAACCATCCCAGATAACCATTGAAAATACTTCTAACAGACCATTGTACTGTACCATCAAATTCTCCCAAGTAAGGTAGCTTTACAAGTTCTTCAGGGAGTTTTATAGTTGAGGCAAGTTTATCTGCCGTTAATCCTTTGTTCATGCCTTTAAGTGTTTCTGTAAGTACATAATCAATTGCATTTCTGAAGTTTGTAAGCACCTCCTTAACAATATCTCTTCCCATTAAGGGTTTTGTGTGTCCTGGCAAAACATATTCAACTGGATATGACAATATTAAATCAAGAGTATCTACCCAGGCACTGACATCCCTGTATTGGCCTCCTCTTAATGCATATAAGTTTGGCCAGCAGTCATAATAATATCACCGCAACAAAGTACTTTACTTTCAGGCAGCCATACAAATATTTGATCATCAGTTTCACCAACAGCTAAAACCAATTCTAAGTTTACTCCATCTATAGTACGATTCACCTTTTCTTCCTTATAAATAGTTGTAGCTTGCACAAATCCATATTTTCCTTCTCAAACAGTAAAGCCTTCTCTAATTCCAATTCCTTGAGTAATAACTTCTTCATCTGAAAGATTGTATCCAAACTGATAAGAAGTGCGTTTATTTAATATATCATTTAATTCGTTTGTACGTCCCAGTATTGCCTTCTTGGGAGCAAAGGCTATAATCTCTGGATTTGTATTACTAAATGCAGAAGCCCCACCTCTATGATCCGGATGTCCATGAGTATAAATTATAGTTTTTACTGGTTTATCGGTAATTTCAGCAATTAGCTTCTTAAGTTTTTCTGCCCTTACATCTGTATCTAAAGTATCAATTAAAATTACTGAGTTTTTTCCTTCAATAATAATTGAATTGCTGTGAGCATATCCCATTACAAAATATATTCCTTCAGTAACTTTAATAATTGTAGGTGGATATGCAGTCTCTGCAAAACTTTTTAGTAACTGTTCACCATTTTCTTTTAACATTTTACAATCCTCATCGTATAATAAATTAAATAACCGCTATAGATTTTTTATTTTTTAAATTTTGATATAGATTAAAAAAGTATCTGTGTTTTTTCTGTGGGAATTCTCCCAATTCCATTATTAATCTTTTCTACTTTCTAATCTATAAAATTTCACTTAATATTTATAAAAGAATTTCCTAATGCTAAAATCCTTTGTTTTAACTTTGTCTTTCTTCTATGTAAACTACAATTTTACCATTTGCTATGTTTTGCTCCATCAAAATATGTGCATCTGCAATTCTGCTAAACGGAAATATTCTTCCAATAATCGGTTTTAAGTGATGCTGGCGAATATGTGTAAAAATACGGTCAATTTTCTCCTGTGTTGGATAGTTGCTGAAAAAGGAAGTTAGGTAAACACCATTAGGAATCATTTTGATTGGGTCGAAGTATTCAAGAACTCTTTTTTTACCTAATATTCCGGTTGAGCAGATAATGCCGTGCCATGATAGAAATGTCATGGATTCCTGCAGCGTTGCAGGACCCACCAGTTCCAGTACCTTATTAACACCGTTTGGGTAGATTTCATGTAATTGCCTGGCCAGAGTACCATCATCTAAAAGCGGGATATCGACGCCGATTTCTTTCAAAAAGTTGAGTTTATTTTTATCCCGTGTGGTAGCAAGGACAGTACAGCCAATACTCTTGGCAAGCTGTACGGCGGTAAGTCCAAGTGCACTGGTTCCTCCCCGGATTAGCAGAATATCACCTGAAACGATTTGAAGGCAATCAAATAGTGAGCCATAAGCAGTAAAGAAAGTTTCGGGGACGGCAGCAAGCTCTATCCAGTTTAAGTCGGTATCCACTGAGAAAACATGACTGACCGGCAATAAGGTATATTCCGCATATGAGCCGTCGAAACTGCGTCCCATGCCACCCATCAGTGCAACAACACGCTGTCCTTTACAGAAATGGCTATCTGAAGGGTCTGCGATTTCGCCGGCACATTCAATTCCCGGTATTCTCGGCAACTTGATATAGGGTGCGTCGGCTTCGGAACTGCGTAGAATGATTTCTGAACGGTTTATACCAAAGGCTTTTACTTTGACAAGTACCCATCCCGGTCTGATTGATGGAACCGGAACTTCACTTAAAGTTAGTTCTGAAGCACTGCAAGTTTTTGTTAAAACAACCGCCTTCATTCTATCACCTCTTTCCAGCATTGTGGGTCGGCAGCATAAAAATTATGAGTATATCCATAAGCAACAGCTGGACATCCTCGACAAAATCGGAGCAGTTCACATTTTGAGCATTTCTCAAATTTTCTAAAATCACGGTATGTATCCATCTTTTCACTGAGAAAGACATCATAAAGACGATCTGAAAAAACATTACCAACCTTACTTTCTAGTCGTCGGCAAGCGTATACGTCACCATTTGGTAAAATGGTCATATGGCAGTTACCACAATTACAACCGTCATAAATCGTATCTTCATCTAGCCCGTCAGGGATGGTAAACAGCCCCCTTTCATAAAGGAATAGCGTCCATAAATGATCTTTTAGGTTAAAGGTTGTACCGCTGTCCTTATATTGCTCAAATTTTTTCCAGCACACTTCCAGTAGTGCCTTATATTCCAGCGGTGCAATGTGTGCACTCTTTTCAAAATTGGTAGGGCAATAGCGGGCAAATGCGAAGACATCAACGTGATTTTCCACCACAAGGTCGATGATGTCAGGAATTTCACCGATGTTTATATTTGAAACCGTAGTCATGATTACGCAGCGAATACCAGCATTTTTAATACAGCGTATTTTTTCAATAGTTGTGTCAAATGAGCCGGGTTTCCGAATAGCATCATGTGTCTCACGAAGCCCGTCAATAGATAATTGATATCTCTCACATCCGTATGATTTTAGTTTTTTACATACTTCATCACTCAAATGAAAAGGATTTCCGAGAATGCTGAAGGGGAAGTGATTCTCCTTTAAAAGCTCTAAGACTTTCCAAAAATCTCTATGCAAAATTGGGTCTCCGCCTGTAATATAAAAGTAAGGAATGCGACTAAGCTTCTGGCACATTTCTTTGCAGTTATCAAGTACGTCCTTAATATCCTGATAAGACATCTCTTCCAAACAAATATTGTTATCATTTGAAAAAATATAGCAATGCTGGCAACGTTGATCGCAAGTGTCGGTAATATGCCATTGAAAAGCAAAATATTGTTCCATATGTTTAGCCTCCCTATGGTATTTGATAAAAAGCATGACCCGGCCCGGTATACAAAAACCAGAACCGGGACACCATTTGCTGATACTTATTTGTCGCTAGTACCGCAGGCAGAACCGCAAGCAGTAGGCTTAGGAGCGGGCTGCTCTTCTCCGGCACCACAAGCGGAAGGCTTTGGTGCCGGCTGTTCATCGCTTGTACCACAAGCTGATGGCTTAGGAGAGGGTTTGTCGTCTCCAGTACCACAAGCTGAACCACAAGCTCCACTTATGGCCAAAGCTAAACGATTGCAGCCCATGTAGCTCTGTGCACTACTTCTGGAAAAATATTTACTCACTCCGTTTTTCCATGCATTAAAAAAATTGAGTTTACTCATATTTAATACCTCCGTACTTATAATATTTAAGGCTTGATTTGTTTTGCCTCTAATATTATAATAATCATATAACATTAGATTTTGAAGTAGGCACTTTTTTATTATATAGTAACCTTTTTATAACTATTGGAGGCTTTTAATATGTTGAAGAAAGAGGAATTGCCGGCTTGTCCTGTTGCAACAACAGTTGAACTGATCGGAAACAAATGGAAACTGCTGATTTTAAGAAACCTTCTGATTAGACCATACCGATTTAATGAGTTACGAAAATCTATCCCGGGAATCAGCCAGAAAGTGTTGACAGACAATTTGCGTTCCATGGAAGAGGATGGTATTATAATACGCACTGTCTATGCAGAAGTGCCGCCTCGTGTAGAATATGCACTGAGCGAGTTAGGAAATACCTTGCGTCCTATTATTGCGGCAATGGAGCAATGGGGAATCGGATACAAAGAAAATCTTCAAAAACTTAAACAAGATTAGTCCTCAAAAGTGTCAACTTACATTACTTTTGCTCAAGTAATATAAGAAGGCATTTTTTATTTTGGTTCCATAATAAATGTTGGGGTTCAGATATGGCAATTACACCATTTATTTTTTTAAATAAAAAAAGCACTTTATTCAAATACCTACTTTGATAAAATATATTTACAAAAACTTATAAGGAAGCATCTGATAAAGTGCAAAAAAAATTCTAATGTATTATTCATTCAATCCCTTTCCGTTGAGAATTTTCTGTATACATTTTTCAATCCTTGACTCCCGAGTTTTGGATTGTTTAGGTTCAGAAAAATAAAGAATGTAAGCTCTTTGCCGTCCCGGTGTCAATGCTTCGAAAGCAGTTCTCAATTCAGGAATTTCATTAAATTTATTTTGAAGTTCTTGGGGAATTTTGAGTTCTGTATTCTTTTTAATTACTTTCAAACCTGTTTTTTCTATTTCAATAGCTTCATAAATATAGTTTTTCAAGATAGGTTCCAACACAACTATTTCTTGAACATTAGTAAAACGAATCTGTCGCCCTGCCTGCACATTCTCTGTTTGTTGGATTAGAATACCGTTAGGATCTTTTAACAAGGCACCATTGAAAAACAACAGGGCACAATATTCCTTAAATCCATGAATTAAGACTATGTTCCTATTCTGAAATGTATAACAAGGTCGACCCCACTTCACTTCTTCGGTTAATCCACAGTCAAGAACTATAGTTCTCAATTTCTTTAATTCTTCCTTCCACTTTGGGGCATTATTTAAATACTCATCAACCTTAGGACTCATTCTGTTAATTGTCATAAAGGAACACTCCTCTTTAATTTCAATTAAATTAATACCATACTGAGCCTTAATATTTAATAAATATTTATTCAAATGTGTAAATGATAAAATTTAATACAGTATACCAAAAACTGCCTAATTGCTTCAGACAGTTCTTTCTCTCTATATTAAAAATTACCCTTTCACATTCTTCTATCGAATAAAATTGGTAGCAATCCGTTGTTCTTTTTCTGGTACGCCGAACTTTTCTTTTCCTAATGAAATACTCTTGATTAAAAATGCCATATTTTTACCCAATGTTCGCATTGTCTGTAATCCTTCTTCATCTTTTCGAACATCATCTGGCGTATATCCATGAACGCTGTTCCAATATTGACTAGAAACAATTGGCATGCCCGAAATTGTAAAATATTTATTTATTTCATCAAAGGTAGCTGAGCATCCACCTCTTCTAGCGGATACAACTGCAGCTCCCACCTTCATACTCTTATCTGTTATAACGCTATAGAAAAGACGGTCTAAAAAAGATACAAGTGTTCCATTTGCTGATGCAAAATATACAGGTGAACCAATCACAATACCGTCAGCTTGCTCAAATTTATGTGCTACTTCATTTACCAGATCATCAAATACACATTTCCCTGTAGTTTTGCATTTGCGGCATCCTATGCATCCTCTGATATCTTTATTTCCTACATGGATTATTTCTGTTTCAATTCCTCGTTCATTTAAAGTTTTTGCTACTTCGCTCAAAGCTGTATAAGTACATCCTTTCTCATTTGGGCTACCGTTAATTAATAATACTTTCACATTATTTCCTCCTATCCAAATTAATCTTTAACTCTCTTTCAATAGCTTTGATTATCATAAAATTTTCAAAACTATTAAATCTATTTAGTATAATCGTATTTATAAGGTTTAAGTAAATAAGCTTCCAGCTACAAACCTGGCAAACCTTTCACAGACAAGTCTCATCTGACCATGATGCCGGTAAAACCGGGCTCACGATAATTCATGCAATCCCTCAGTTTTTCTGTGTTTAAAAAACAATTTTGAGATATAATGGGCAATAGATATATAAAATACCATAATTGAGAGATAACCTAAAAAGAATAAAAACGGATTATCGGATGAATTCCAGAAAGAATATCCGTCTGTTCAGAAGTATTTTTTGTGGAACTGCTTGTATCGTTTTTTGTAAAGCGTTGCTGACGCAGGCTATAAAAAAGAACGCCGTCAGAACAATAAATGTAAATACTAAAATGCTTTTAACTGCGATTTTTTCAGCAGTATTTCCAGCCTCCTTTGTACCATTCATAGACGCATCACACAAAATATTGAATTTGCCTCCCTTGCGTGTGTCTCTTTATATTAATGGGATTTTTTTACTCATTTTATGATTCCTCCATTTTTTATTTATCAAATACTACTATCAGAAAGCGGTCAAAATCGGGAATCCATCCCTCTCAATATCCGAAACCATGTGGCCGTCTTTCCAGCACATGGGATTTCATTGTAACACCCGTTTCCTTCAATGCATCTATACATTTCTCAAATTCCCCCACGAGTGGGTCTCTTGTTCCATAGGCAAAATAGGTGGGCGGCAGAAGTGATAAACAAATTTTCTCTTTGAACGCTACTTTGCTTGATACCTCTGCCAACCGCCTCCTCATTCTGTTAAGAAGCGACGGTGTCTATAAGCCTATATCCCATTCAAATAACTTTAACCAGACACCGCACACATTCAGACAAATCAGTTATCTGAAAAACACCAAAACCATAAATAGCATTTTAATACCGTTATTCAATTTTATGGTTTTCACAATCCTCTCCTTAACAGTTTATACGTTAATGATATCGCTATGGGGTAAGTAGTCTTGTGAATGAGAGTGAGGCTAACTTCCAAATATTGCTTGGTTTCACATACACTTCTGTGACTACGAAAGGATTGGTAACCTCATTGCCACCAACGACGGCTACTAAACGAATTTTGCTCAAAAGGATCGCTGTTGTCTCTCCAATGAACGGTACCGACACTTCTTGAATATCCACATCTTTGTAATGAATTCTGCCACTTCGAATAACATCAAGTTCCTGTTCCTTGGACATGGTTCCGCCCATATGGACAAAGACAGCCTTTTCGTGGAAGAGAGAGTCCAAGGAATCTACTTTACATTCTGACATCCAGCACCACTTCTCTTTAGAAAGAGAGATTAATTCTTGTGCAAATTTTTCGTTGTTCATCACTATCTATCTCCTTTGCAAATTAATATATTAGTAAAATTTAACACTTGGAAGCAGCTCTAAATCAAGGGGTTTGTATGTATATTCGATGATGCATATGGATATAAGTATCATGCTGATTTTCTTCATATGCACATACTCCTTATTCTGTTATATGTTTTCCCCAAAATTTTATAGCATCATCTATCCAGCCTTCTGCACTTGTGCCGATTCCTAGTCCAAAACCATGTCCCAAACCTGGATATTTGTGTAACTCCACATCAATGCCTTTTGCTTTCATAGCATTGATACGTCTTTCCATAGTGGAAGGGCTTGCAATTCGATCATTTTCACCAACAATAGCAAAGGTGGGCGGATCATTTTGCGAATAATCGGTATGACCTGTATATGCCATTATTACTGTTACAGGTTTTGGAATGTTGTCTCCTCCATAATTATAGACTCCATATGTTCCAATATTAGCAACCATTCTTGCACCTGCTGAACTTCCCCAAAGAGAATAGTTATCTGTTCCAACAGAAAGTGCATCTGCATTTTTAAAAATATAGGATATTGCAGCCGCCAAATCCTCAGTTGCTTTCTGTTCGTTTCCTGTTCTATATTTTAATACAAATGCATTATATCTCTTTTTACTGATTCCAAGAGCATATGGAAACCCTTCATGCAAAGAACCTACATAAGCAAATCCGCCACCAGGACAAATGATTGCAAATGGAGCTCCTGGATTACCACGGTAAAAAAATAATCCTGTATTGTTTTTGGTTGGATCCTCCTGCTTTTCTTTTTCTGTGTAAATACTGTAGAACACAGTTTTTCCTGCATTAATATCATCTATCATACGATTTAGCGACTTGATTGTAGTATCAATATCAATATGGCTATGATATGGCAGAAGAGAGCTTATTTGCCCTATTGTCATATCGCCATCATAAACTCTATCATCCCATGGAAAAATATATTGGCCAAAACCTGTAAAAGCAGGGTGATTAATAACATCCATTACAGAATCATTTGCTGTTATTTTTTTATAATTACTGCTCACCTTTTATCTTCACCTAAATTATTTTTCTGCACGTAATTTATTGATTCATTGCTAATATTTGCAGTTTCAGAAGATGAATTGCTTTCCTTTAAAATATCCGTCTGTTCAGAAGTATTGTGTGTGAAATTGCTTGTATCGTTTTTCTGTGAAGAAATGCTGACGCATGCAGTAAAAAAGAACGCCGTCAGAGCAATAAATGTAAATACTAAAATACTTTTAACTTCATATCTCATCTACTTTCCTCAGGAAGATACAGTTGAAAGGACTTTTTAAGATCCTTCCAACTGTACAGTTAATAATTTATCTCTTTAATGAACAAATCCATTTTACGATTTCAGGATCCCTATGTGAAAAGAAAGCACTTTCTTTTTTATCCAGCGTTGCAATTTTATCCATATCTTCTGAAGAAAGCTCAAAATCAAATATGTTGAAATTTTCAACTATTCTTTCTTTGTGTACTGATTTTGGAATTGCAACAACTCCCCTTTGCGTAAGCCAACGCAATATAATTTGAGCAACTGATTTGTTGTGTTTTTCAGCCAATGACATCAGCACTTCATTTTGAAACATGTTGTTTCTGCCCTCGGCAAAAGGAGCCCAAGATTCTATTTGAACTTTGTATTCTGCCATTATTTTTTGACTGTCAATTTGTTGACAGAATGGGTGTGTTTCTATCTGATTAACCGCAGGAATTATTTCGTTATTGAGGATTAAATCAACAAGCCTGTCTGGGTAAAAGTTGCTTACTCCAATGGCTCTGACTTTCCCCTCACTGTACAGCTCCTCCATAGCACGCCATGAACCATACACATCGCCAAAAGGCTGATGAATCAAATAAAGGTCGAGATAATCAAGCTGAAGATTCTTAAGCGATTTTTCAAATGCTTTCTTGGTTTTTTCATAACCGGTATCCTGAACCCAAAGTTTTGTAGTAATGAAAAGTTCTTCTCTTGGAACACCGCTTCTTTTTATTGCTTTTCCAACAGCTTCTTCATTGCCGTATGCGGCAGCAGTATCTATCAGACGATACCCTGTTTCAATTGCATCATAAACACAGCGTTCACACTGTTCGGCGTCATTTATTTGATAAACACCGAACCCTAAAATCGGCATTTCCACACCATTATTTAAAACTACTTTTTGCATATAAATTCTCCTTTCAGAATTTTTTTGCACCACATCATATTTATATCAATTGTTGACTTATACTATTTTACATGTGGTAATATCATAATAAACCTGAGAGTTAACTCCAAGTCAAGAGGTTTTCGAAATATGAAACAACTTGAAAATGCCGTTACTTACGAAGTGCATAATACAATTAAACCGGAGGATATACCGGATGATATACGACTTGTAAAAAATACTAAGATTCCACAGTCTGTATTAAAATGCAAATATACCTTCAAATTGCAGAAAGATATTGTAAAAGTCAATATAAAAATGGTTCATCCGAATTATCGGTGAAATGATTTTATAAAATAAACTTTATTATTTTTTGTTATAATTATACAAATTTAGTGCAATATTTTAAATTAGCACTAAATATCAATTTATTTCTCAATAATATCAAACTTGCTCTTCCATACATCTGTCTTTTTTATTGTCTTTAGCTTGTTTATTATTCCTTCTATTAAACCATTACTATATCTATATAATATTGCATTTTTAACTGCTTCTTTATCTTTTTCAATACCTTCAATAAATCTATCTATCTCTCTTATTTTTAATTCTTATATATTCTTTATGTATCCTTCTAATTTCTCTATCTTCCTGTTTTT
>JBGGOQ010000017.1 GCA_041320695.1 Caldicellulosiruptoraceae bacterium PP1
ACAAAAAAAGTTTCAATAAGGTTCTATAATAAATGTTGGGATTAGCCCACCCCAGCATTTATTATAGAACCTAAATTTTAACTAAAATTATACTTTGATAATGATATCCCACATAGCCAAACCAACAGAATAGATATTATAATGCACAAAACTATTATTAAATAAACAGAAATATACAATTTAAAATGTAGATACCAAATTATTAATATAAAAGCACTAAATGCGATAAATGAGAATGTTGGTGTAAATCTTTCACCTTTTAAATATATTTGTATAAATATTGTTATAAGAGATGCCATGAAAGTTATAATAAATAATATTATAAAGTATGATAAATTCATTTCTCCGCTATATAGGTGAAAGGTTTTATAACTTGTGATAATTAATATTAATAATGAGAATAATGAAAGAATATAACCTATAATTGTTGGTAATAGGGCTTTCCCTGTAATAATTATATATTTACTAATTCTCGTTGATAATAAATATTCTATTGTGTTTGCTTTTTTTTCTTCCCAAATTGTATACATTGATATTTGTCCACTCGTTCCTAAAGATACAAAAATTGGTATTAATAAAAAAAATAAATTTATTGGTATTATTGACCTTTCTGAATATAGTTTAATAACTAATGGCATAATTAGAACCAATGAAAAACATATAATTATATTTTTCGTTCCTTTTTTTATTTCCCAATACTCTTTTCTTAAAATAGTTGCAATATCGTATAAATTTACTTTCATTGAAGTCATGTTCTTATCACCCCACATTTCAAAAAGTTTTAAAAACTAATATTTTTTATATCTTAATTTAGCAGTATCTAAAATATAAATCTTTTAATGATTGTGAGCTTTCTGTATTTCCTTGAAACATTATTTTACCTTCTTTTAATACTATAATATCTGAACATAAATCCTGAATGACATTTAGATCATGACTGCTTATCAAAATATCTACCTTCTTTTTATTATATGTTTTTAACAACTCTATTATAATTTCCAAACTTTCGGGATCAATACCTACAGTTGGTTCATCTAATATCAGTATTTTAGGTTCAATTATTAATGTACACAACATTAGTAACCTTTTTTTCATACCATTCGACAAATAGGTAACTTTTTCATTCTTCAAATTTTCTAATTTTAATTCATCCATTAGCTGTTCATAATTAACCTTAAAATTATCATAAGCTAATGCAGTTCTTGCTCTAAGCAGAATATTTTCATATACAGTTAGATTCTCATATAGCCCGCCTTTTTCTGGCATATATGAAATATAATTGCGTGGTAATTGTTTTAAAATTTTATTGTCTATTATTATAGAGCCATTTTGTGGTTTTAATATACCACTTATAAGTCTAAATAATGTTGTTTTTCCTGCTCCGTTATGTCCTAACAATCCCATTATACATTGATTTGGAATATAAAATGAAAGGTCATCAAATACTAATTTATTTTCTTTGTAATAAAACTTTAAATTATCTATTGATATCATTATTTACCTCCTTTTATTTGTTCTAAATTTTATTATAAAAATATAGTTGTAATTTTAAAGCTTAGTAATAAATTCTGGAGTATAAACTGTATTAATCCAATTATTTTCAGAAACTTTATTAATATTTGAAAAAATATTTCTAATATTATCTTCTATAAAAAATATGGTGGGTTTCTGTATATCTTTAAAGCATCCAAACACTATTCCTCTAATATTACCATTTGATAAATCATAAAAACTATTAACATTAAACTCTTTTGCATCAATAAAATAGTCATAACTCATTTCATTTTGTATATCAACAATTAAATTAGTATTTAATATTTTTAATGTATAATCAGGATATTTTCGGTATGCATTCCCAAATAAATAGCCGTTTAATCTTTTATGTAGATATCTAGCAGATGGTACATTTTCTAACTTTCCATTTCTGATTAAATACCTTTTTGATGTTCTATTCCCTTCAAAATCAAACATTATTTTATTTATTGAATTTTCATTCATCGGGTCTTCAATTAAATTAAAGTTATCAGAAAACAACTGTTCATTAATATTATTATCATTTACAAAAGACTTGCCTGATACTATAATATCACCTTTTAATGATTGTATTAACATATGTATTAATTGATATGCAGCATATTGTGAAAACTTTATCTTACCTTGCAGTTTGTTTATTTCATTATTTGCTATCGCAGTAATTTTAAATTTAAAATTATTATACTCAAGACTTTTGAGAATATTTGAACCATATGAAACATTGTTTAATCCTAATGTCAAAGGAACATTACCATATGTTGTTTTTATATCAAATAAACCTTGTATCTTTGAGTTTCTGTTTATATACATATCATTTACTTCAGTAGAATTTTGATATAATATATATTCAGTTTCATAATTATACAAAAATGAAATTACATAACATTTAAATTCCTTTTTAATCTCCTCATAATATTTATTTAACCAAATAATATATTCATTAGTATTTATACTGTTATTCTCATATTGCCAATCAATAATATTATTTTTTGTTAAATAATTAATATTAATAAAATTTTTATTTATAGGTTCTACTGCCAATTCAATTACTATATTAGTAATATTATCAATTAATGAATGCAAGTTTCTTTCATCATCACAAGATATTGTAATTGAAGCATATTTGTTATCATAAATAATATTTGTAACAATATATTTATCGTTAATATTCTTATTTATTTTCTCATTATGCTCATATCCAATTACAATATTATTATAATTTATTAGATATGTTTCTACAAAACTGCAACCTTTTTTTATGCAACTGTTAATTAATAAATCAGATATTTTATTATTCATTTTTTATCACCACTAATATTTAATAATTATAAATTATATTAACATTATTTATTTTTATTGTAGGTGAACCTGCACAAACTGGCAGACTTTGCTCTTCTTTAGTACATATAAAAGGAATAATAAAAAATCATTACCAATTAATTCAATATTGTTTAATGTATTAATAATATTATCTTTAATTATAAAATTAGTAATTCTGTCTGTTATTTTACCTTTGTTAATTATATTGCCTGTTCCGCAATATAAAAGATAATCGCCATTTTTAGGATTTACTTGCCCCATACATATATTATCTACATAAATTCCTGACTCTACTGAACTAATAATTGAATCACAATCTCCACCCACATTATTGCTTAATATGTAGGTGACTCTCATTCTTGGCATAGACTTGAATTTATAAGATTTACGTCTAGCACAGCCTGTATTTTTAAAATTCAACTGTTTTGCTGTCTTTTCATTACAAATATATCCCGATAACACTCCATTAGTTACAATGTTTACTTTTTCTAATATATTCCCTTCATCATCAAATGCATTTAAACCTATATAATCATTAAATCCATATGGATCATCAAGAACATTTAAATTATCAGCTCCAATTTTATCTCCAATATTTATTCTATTCCCAAAAATAGACATTCCTCTTGATATTAAATCACCTTCAACCATATGACCTAGTATTTCATGCACAAGAAATCCACCTGTACCTTTTGCAAAAATAACTGACGATGAACCATTTGGAAGCCTAATTTCCTGTTCTAAATATGAAGCGTCTTCAAGCAATAAATTAAAGTTTATATTTATTTTATTAATTGTTTCTTCAATATCATTACCAATTATAAAATCTTTATATAGCGTCTTACCATTTTTTGCTATTAATCCTAATTTAATATTGTTCCATGAACGTTCACAATATCCATTATTATCACTTTTAATTATATTAACATGTTCTATTTGATGTGTTAATAAAAGCGAAAATTTATACTTATTCATACATGCATATTCAGATAATATATTTAAATTATCAAATAAGATATTAATATTGTTTCTTGGAAAAGGAAATAAATCATTTCTTATTTTTTCTATTACAAAAGAGGATGGAGCTATTGTTTGGAAAGAAAATTCATTGTTCTTTTCGGTACATTTACCTGAATCTATTATTAACTCATAATTATTGCATCCATCAATATGTTTAATAATGCATTTTAAAGTATGTTGTATGAATTCAATCACTGGTATCTCATTCCATTTGTTTTAAATTTAGAAGGTATCTATCTTGACACCTTAATAATAAATAATTAATTGGCTAAATAAGTTATGTTAATTTAAAGTACATATTATTTTTAATTTACTAATAATAGTTATATTAATATTTATGTTTTTTTAACATTAACTAACTATTAGTATTTAATTTGTGTAATTTTGTTGTGTCAATATCTGTTTTTTTGCTCATTTTAGCTCATAATTTATTATAATTTCTTAAATTATTATGTTTTTCTTTAAATATATCAATGCTTCTCTGAATTTAATTTGTTCTTGAGTTTTCATATCATATTTGTTAAAGGTTATTAAATGGAGATGGTCCTATTGCTATTATAGATATTGTGACGTAGCAATTTTATTCCATCTTCCATCATAAATCTTATTTATAAAGGATAGTATTTGTATTTGAAATGTTAGCATATAATTGAATAAAAATACATATAAATTTCAATGCTGTACTCTTTTTTTATTTTAATTAATGATTTTTATTTTGTCCACTATACTTTAGTATAGTATTAGCATAAAAAAGACTATACTAAAGTATAGTCAATGTATTAATCTACAGATATTACTTCAAGTTTTGTTGCTTTTGCGATAGCTTCTTGAATGTTTTTGACATGTAGTTTTTTTATGATTTGTTTTTTATGATATTTTACAGTAGCCACTTCAATCCCAAGTTCTATTGATATAGATAATTCCTTGTATCCTTGAGCACACATTCTTAATATTTCTAGTTGCTTGTCTGTTAAATTTATATTAAATATGCTTCTTCCTAACTCTTTTTTATTGTACTCACTAATAATCTTATCTTTAAGTAACTCTATTACTAAAATCATCTCATCTGCTATACTTTTTTCGATTGTTGATATGTCTATATAGCCTATTATCTCCATATTATCAATTAATAATGGAGTAGCTATACAATACCATTTCTTTAATATTTCACAATAGTGTTCATTAGGTTTTAAATATACTGTTTTTTTAATCTTCATTGCCATTGATATTGCGTTGGTCCCTAAGCTTCCTTCTGAAAAGGACATTCCTACCTTGAAGTTTTGTTCATCTAAACAATTGTATATTTTTTTATTGCATTTAATATCCAATAGATATCCTTCACAGTCAATTAACAAAAATATGTAATCATTTTTAATCTGACTTTTAATACCATTAATACAACTGCAAAAGATATCAATAAGTTTTTCGTTTCTTTTTAATCTAATGTATAACTCATTTCCTTTCAGTCTCACAAGCGGAAAAGTTATTGATTTATTTATTCCATATCTTGTACATCTTTTATGAGATAAAAGTATTTCTTTATATATTTGTATTTGTTTCAAATGTTTTCACCTTCTTGAATTTTCACAAATACATATCTATACCATTTAATGTGCTTGTCCTCTTTGTAAATAGTAATATATTAATTCTAATTACTTTATTTGTATATTTTAATCATTATTATAAATTACCATTATCAATAATGTCAATTATTTATTATATATTTATTATAAATTTAATATATTAATTAGATAAAATAAGCGTTTTATATTATTAATTATTTGTGTTTACATAAATATTTTTAATTTGTAAATAATATTTACTATTTAGCATAAAAAAACAGGGCTCTTTACCCTGCTTTTTTGATTCCTTCTGATGCTTCTTTTGTGAATATTGTTTTTAATGTTAATAGCAAAATCTTTATATCAAGTAACACCGAGTAGTTTTTGATATATATCAAATCAAGCCTTAGTTTATCCTCTGTATCTGTTGCATACTTCCCAAATACCTGTGCAAAACCTGTGATACCTGCTTTTACGTTGTGCCTAATTGAATATTCTGGATACTGCTTTTTAAACTGCTCAACAAAGTATGGTCTTTCTGGCCTCGGTCCTATAAAACTCATCTCACCTTTCAAAACGTTTATGAGCTGAGGAAGCTCATCAAATCTCACAGCCCTTAAAAAACGTCCAACTTTTGTTATCCTTGGGTCATTTTCAGTTGCCAATACTGGCCCAGTCATCTTCTCAGCATCTTTTACCATAGTTCTAAACTTTAGAACATAAAACTCTTTTTCGCCTTCTGTTACCCTTTTTTGCTTATAAATAATTGGACCAGGTGAATTAATTTTAATAGCTATTGCTACCAAAAGCATTATCGGAAATGCAACAACAAGACAAACAAAAGCTAAAATGATATCGCAAACCCTTTTAATAAGCCTTTGTTCGCTGGTAAGCTCTGGTGGTTCAATACTTATTGTTGAAACATCATCAAAATATATAAACCTTGAGTTGCTTACCAAAATATCTCTAAAATCAGGAACAAGAAAAACATGTTTCTTAAGTTCAACAGCTTTTTTTATAATCTCAGTTTTTTTATTTGCCTCTATCTCAGAAGCAATATATACAGTATCTACCTTTTTCATATAGTTTTCAATATCTTCATTATTATCAGCAGGCAAAACATATTTTACATCAATCCAACCCTTTGATATGTAATGAAGTTTTTCTGCATAAATTTTAGCCTTGTCTTTTTGCCCTATTACAAGAATATTTTTTACACCTTGAAGTTTTCTGAAAACCTTTAAAACAGAAAATCTCCATAGACTTAATAAAATAAACTGTATAAAAAAGGCATATATAAATATACTTCTTGGAAAAGCAAAATGGCGAACAAAAAATGTTGATGCAACTGTTGCAAATTGAAGTAATATAAGAACTATCCCAAGAGAAAACATTATATCACTCATAGATTTCATAGTAATTGTATAAAGCCCATAGATATTAAAAAGAAGAATTACAACAATAGTAATCTCGGGTATAAGGTTATAATAAGGTAAGAAATTCCTTTTCGGAAAAGTGAAATTAAATTTAATAATATAAGCTAATATATATCCTGCATGAACCAAAAGAATATCCATTAAAAGCACAAAAAACTTATTTAATTTATGATAATTTTTTATATATGTCCTCATAAACAAAAATCACTCCATATTTTATAAAATTGATTCCAATCTATCCGCTAATACCTTAATGTCATGATGTTTTTCAATATAATCCCTACCATTTTGACCAAGTTCTTTTCTTTTCTCATCACTCATATTATATATTTTTATTATTGCATCAGCAAATTGTTTTGCATCTCCCGGTTTTGTTGTAATACCAGCATTTGCTTCTTTTACAATGTCGTTTATTACATCTGCTGCAAAAACTATAGGCTTTTGACTACAAAGATAATCAAAAAGCTTATTTAAACTAATTCCATATTTGTAAACAGCTAAGTTATGCATTGAAATTAAAGCTACGTCAACGCCATTTAGAAGTAGTGGAACATCATATTTTTTAATAGGTTGATAGAAATATATATTTTTAAGGTTAAGTTCATTTGCCATTTTCTCAAGCTTTTCTTTCTCGGGGCCATCACCTACAATTAAAAAATGTATCTTTTCGCCTACAATATCTTGAACATACTTTGCAGCTTCAACTATTGTTTCCATAGCGTTAGCTCTTCCCAATGCTCCTAAATATAGTGCTTTAAAATATCCCACGTGTTCTTTTAAAATACTTTCAACATCAGGGCTTTTACCATTTTTTATAATTTGGTCAAATCGCTCAATAGATGTTCCGTTTGGTATATAAATAGCTTTGTCCTTTGGATATCCTCTTGAGATAATATAGTCAACAGCTTTTGGAAATAAAACTATTATCTTCTTGGCTCGCTTATATATAAAATCCTCAATTAGCCTCAAGGTCTTAGCTATTATACCATTTTCAGAAATAGCCCCCATATCAATAGCTGATTGAGGCCAAATATCCCTTATCTCTGCTATGTATCTTGCATTTTTCTTTTTAGCTAATAAATATCCTACAATACATGTTAAAGGATGGAAGGATGATGCAATTATTGTATCTGGATTTTCAAATTTTTTTGCAACAAAATATAGATTCTTTGAGAAAGAAATAATATTTAGTACCCTTTTTAAGTCATTCTTCTTATATGGGGTTGTCTTTATCCATACAAATTTTACATTTGATATTTTTTCTTCTTTATATTTTAAGCCTTTTTCTAGTGTTTCTTCTCGAGTTTTATGGTCAAAACTTGAGGCAAAAATAGTTACATCATATCCTCTTTTAGCCAATTCCTCTGCAAAATCAAAATGTCTTGTAATCCCACCTATCCTTGGAGGAATAGCATAATGATTCATAATCCAAATTTTTTTCAATGTAAAGGTTTCTCCTTTCGAGTCAAAAATTAAACCAAATTATATTATACTTTTTTTATTAATTAATTTAAATATAAATTTAAAAAAGCCCTCTAATTAAATAGAAGGCTTTTATACATTTATGCTATTAAACCTTTTTGAAATCTTGAGCCCTGCATAATAGGCAGCTATTAAAAGTATTATGTTGGTAGATAATAAAATTAGATATCCTAAATTTCTGCTAAAATTGTATTTGTAAGCAAGATAAACAAATAAAGCATTTAAAAGAATATGAGCAAAAAGTATAAACATCTGCAAAATAACATTCATATTCTGTTTTACTGCTTCTGTTACATTTTTCCATATTAGTTTCGGCCTTATTACATCTATTATCAATCCTATCAGTCCATTAAATGTTACAATAATCTCGCTTATTAATAATATTATTATTGAGTCTAAAAGGTTAATCTTTAGAATTATTAAATTAATTAATATATAGCTTAAAATATTAGGTATAGAAATAATAATTGTATTAGCAATTAACTTACCAAGAAAGATATCTTCAGCTAATATAGGCAGGCTTTTTTCAATCCAGAGCTTCTTACCATCCTTTGAGTATGATGCTGAATACAGTGATGAAATACTAAAGGTAGCCAATGCAACAGGAACAGCCATATAGATATAAGTCTTAAGATTATTATTCTGAAATACCTTTGAAAGCGTCCCAATGATATCTACTTCTTGGCTTTTCTGTCCTAAGATATAATACATAACAAGAAGTATTGGTATAGCTATATATCCACCAATACCATTCATCATAACCATTGGCTCTCTTGTTGTTACAAATATCTCTTTTTTTATATAGCTTTTTATAAAACTTTGTGTCGTTATAACTGTATATTCTCTTTTTGAAGTTCTCGATTGAGTTTGTCCTTTTATTATTGGTGAAAGGTAAAACTTTGAGGAAAAAATATATAAAACAGCTAAATATATAATGCAAACAGCAATGTTTAACATCTGACTAATAAACCCTTTCGACCCACTATAAATAAAGGTATCAACACCATAAGCTATACCTGGAATCACTGATTTTAGCTTGCCTATTTGAGTTATCTTATATTGCGAAAAACTTGTAATATTTGTGTGTTTTTCTGTGGGAACAAGATAATATACAAATAAAAGATAAACAGAGATTATAACTACAAAAAGTGCAATGTTCCAAAACCATTGGCTGCGTCCAATTTTGGGCATATTAGCAACAAGTATTGATAATACTGCACTTAAAAATAATGGAATTATTGGCAGAAATAAAATTGTGATAAATGAATTAATAGCAATAAATAAATCCTGTTTTGCAAATTTCAAGTTCAAAATATATACTGGTAGAGCCATAAATATGGTAATTATCAAATCAAAAAGATATATTATCAATATTTTGGCTGTAAAAATCTCAAATGGTTTATATGGCAATGGTAATAGTATATCAAAATCGTTTGAGTAAAACAGTATTTGATAGACTATAATAAAGCCAAACAATAGAAGCATTGACTGGATTCCTACATATATACCACTTGTATAAAGGTCATATATATCCAAGCCAGTTTTTGCGATATTTTTGTAGTTCAGGTACATTAGTGCAATATATGATATATAGCTTGGAAGAAATGCAATAATTAGCAGTATACCAATTAAAATATTTTTAACTCTTTTTTTATCTTTAAGAACTGGATTAAGATTAAAATTAACAAGTATTTGTGTTTTAATTAGACTTAACATTATTCAGTCAACTCCATAAATATATTTTCAAGTGTTTCATCCTTACCACTTCTTAATTCATCTAAAGTTCCACAAGCAATTACTTTTCCATTTTTTATAATACCTACTCTATCACAAAGCCTTTCTGCAACATCAAGTATATGAGTTGAAAAGAAAACTATATTCCCTTTATTTGCATGTTCTCTCATCATATTTTTAAGTTCAAATGCTGCTTTTGGATCAAGCCCAACAAGAGGTTCATCAAGTATCCAAACCTTAGGCTCATGAACTAATGTTGAAATCAACACAACCTTTTGCTTCATTCCATGTGAATAGTTGGATATGTAGTCGCCAAGGCTATCTTTCAGTTCAAAAATCTCAGCAAACCTTTCTATATTTTTCTTTCTCACATCATGTGGTGTTTTGTATGCATCTGCTATAAAGTTTATATATTGAATTCCAGTAAGCTTTTCGTAGATATCTGGAGTGTCAGGAACATAGCCAATAAGCTTTTTGGCTTGTATTGGATTTTTAAGCATATCAATATTGTTTATTAGAACCTCACCTTTATCCTGTCTGAGTATCCCAACCATCATTTTAATTGTAGTTGTTTTTCCTGCACCATTTGGTCCAATAAATCCAAAAATCTCACCATCGTTAATTGTAAGGTTTAAGTTATTTACAGCTACTTTATTGCCGTAGGATTTATGGAGATTTTTTAAAATAATCATCAAAAAACACCTCTGATTTATTATTTATTAGTAAGCCAGAGAGAAGCGTCCCTGTTGGTTCTGGTGTATACTGGAATACCAGGGAGAACCGTCCCCACTGGCTCACGTTGGCTTATAGGTTGTAGATAGAAATAGGATTATTGTATAGGATATTTTGTGCAAACTCTATTGCTTCTTCAATATCCATATAGCCTTGCTGAATCTTTTGTTTTAGAGTATTATATATAACCTCTCTTGTAATAACTGAATGTGAGTAGATATTTTCTACATGCATAAAGTCTCCACCAAAACCAATTATCTTATTCTGTGGTATTAATTCAATTGCGTATGAAAGTGTTTCATTTGATAAACTTGGGCTTATCAAATGTATCCATGTAAAATCTACATAAACATTAGGAGTATTTTTGGCAATTGATAGATATTGGTTTTGATAAGGAAAGCCTGTGTGAAGCAATATAAACTTTATATCTTTATACCTGTTTACTACACTTAAAAAGTTTGTAACATCAGAGTAACTAAGCTGATATCCGTTTTCGACAGCACATGGTTCAACATGCCCTGTGTGAACTTGTATAGGAAGATTGTGTTCTAAGATAAAATTCATAATATGATGGAATATATAATTTTCTAACCTTTTTGAAAAATGGTTTTGCTCAAAATCATATCTAGCCTCTTCATATTCGCTCATCTTAATATCTAAATCTCTCCAATACGGTAACCCAAATTTGTATCCTATTATACCATTATTATAAAACTTTTGTAATAAGTTGTGAACATGTTCCAAATAATCATCAAAGGAAAATTTGCTTACTCCTTCATTCCTTTTTCTATTAATTACATCTTCAATATATCCCTTTTGCATAAGAAAATCAAGATATGCTAATGATTTTGCATAATATGGGGGATTAAAGCTCCCTCCATCAATTACAAGTAAAATGTTGATATTTGCTCTTTTCTTTAGAACAAATTCATACCAATTAGGATCATCATTTTTTTCTTTAATCATTCTATTTAATTCATATATACCCTCTTTATCGATTTTATCTATACCATATAAATCCTTTGCAAATATTTTAATTGCTTTTGCATATGAAGTGTTTTTTGTTTTATTGTAATAATCTAAAAATATATCAATTTTTTCATCAAATTCAATTTCAGAAGTGCTTATTCTATATGGCATCCCTGCAGTTATCATATCTGATTCCAAATAATGAAGCATATGAAAAAAATCAGCATTCATTTTCTTTCTTTCATCTTTATAATACATATGTTCATGAGCATCTATAATCTTCATGTTATGTATCTTTTCATAAAGTAAGTCCATTTAAGCTCATCTCCTTCTTATAAACATATATTATTATCTTATCAGATTTATACAGTGTTTTTCAAAAAAATATTACTATTATTAATAAATATAATGCTTTGAGCAAGTTCTCATTTTGATTTATAATATTATTAATCGATAAACATAAAAGAGGTGAGATTGTTGGATAATTTATATATCGGGATAGATATTGGCGGTACAAAATGTGCTTGCATTTTAGCTGATGAAACGCCAATGATCATTGATAAGATTTCCTTCCCAACTCAAGTTGATAAGGGCCCTGAATATGCAATAAATAAAATAATAGAATCCATTGAAGAGATAATTAAAACCCAAAATGTTGATAAAACTTTAATAAAATCAATTGGTATTAGCTGTGGTGGCCCTCTTGATAGCAAAAAGGGACTTATCCTTTCCCCACCGAATCTTCCTGGATGGAATGAAATACCAATTGTTGATATAATAAAAAATAGATTTAATATTCCCACATTTCTTCAAAATGATGCAAATGCTGGTGCATTAGCTGAATGGAAGTTTGGAGCGGGTATCGGTACAAAAAACATGATATTTTTAACATTTGGAACTGGTATGGGTGCAGGATTAATTTTAAATGGCAAGCTATATAGTGGAACAAACGATATGGCAGGTGAGGTTGGGCATATCAGGATAGCTGAAAGTGGCCCTGAAGGCTATGGTAAAAAAGGTTCATTTGAGGGATTTTGCAGTGGTGGCGGGATTGCTAAATTAGCTAAGATTATAATAGATGATTATATGAACAAAGGTATTGAAATAGACCTTGTAAAAAAGATTGATATTAATAATATAACAACAAAAGACTTAGCCATAGCAGCACAGAACGGTGATGAGGTTGCTAAAGAGATATTTAAAATAAGTGGTTATAAGTTAGGACTTGGTTTATCAATGTTAATAGATATTCTAAATCCTGAACTTATAGTTATCGGCTCTGTTTTTGCAAGAAGTAAAGAATTACTTTGGCCATATGCTGAAAAGATTATAAAAAAAGAAGCACTTGGTATTTCATATAATGTTTGCCGTATTGAACCAACAAAGTTAGGTGAACATATAGGTGATTATGCCGCAATATCAGTAGCTGTAAACGGACTTAATGAAATAGAAATGGAGTGATTTTTTTTGAATCAAGTGATAATAGAGGATACTATAAAAAGATATCCAAAGCTTTATCAATGTTCAGAACAAATTAAAATGGCATGTCAAACTATTATAAATTGCTATGAAAATAATGGAAAGGTTCTTGTTTGTGGCAATGGCGGCAGTGCATCAGATAGTGAGCATATTGTTGGTGAACTTATGAAAGGATTTTTAATGAAAAGACCATTAAACCAAGAACATAAAGCCAAGTTAGTACAATATATTGACCAAAATGATCAATATTTAATAGAAAAACTTCAGTATGGACTCCCTGCTATCTCCTTGGTAAACCATAATAGCTTAGTTACTGCAGTTTCTAATGATAACCATGGTGACCTTATATTTGCACAACAGGTATTGGGATTTGCAAAAGAAAATGATATATTAATTGGTCTTTCAACCTCCGGAAATTCAAAAAACGTTGTTTTAGCATTTTCTGTTGCTAAGGCTTTAAACTTAAAAACAATTGCACTTACTGGCCTTAATGGTGGAAAACTAAAAGATTTAAGCGATATTTTAATAGCTGTTCCTGAAACAGAAACATATAAAGTTCAAGAACTGCATCTACCTGTATATCATGCAATATGTGCTGTTGTTGAACAGTATTTCTTCGGATAATAAAAAACCCACAGTGAACCTTTTCTCTGTGGGTTTTTATTTATTTTTATTAAAATGAATAAAACTTTATAAGAGGAACATCAGTATTTGAAGTATCTTCTTTTAAAAATCCACCTGCATCTTTTTTAGTGCAATAAACTGTTATTTCTTTTTCTTCGTTTGGCAGAAGTATCTCAAAATTATCATCACAGTAGTACCAAAAAGCATTGCTTTCTTCTTGGCAATTAACATGCAGTGCAATGTTTTCACTAATGTTTTTAACCTTGAATATAGCCTTTTTCATATCTATAAAATTGAATCCTTCAACATTTTCCCACTCTGTAAGCTGTTCAGAGCTTACATATTGTTTCCTTAATTGCAAAAATCCTTTATATATTTCCTTTTCTAATGTTGAGAAATAGTAGCTGTTTCTGAATACCTCTTTATCATCTTGATAAACTCTTATAAGAACAATAAAACTATCTGTAAAGTCTTCTGTTACTTCAATAGAATATTCATCTACCTTTTTTGACTTGTATAAAATAGTATCAGTTATATAATGCCTTTCATAGATAATTTTGTTGTTCTTATTAATAATCTCAAATAATACCTTTAAATTTTTATATTCTTTATCACTATCAATATATAAAGCAGCATTAAACTGTTGTCCTATTTTATAATCTAATCTTCTATAATCAAGTGATGCATGAACAGTGTTATATGCTTTTTTCACCCAATAGTATGCCATTTTAGGATCGCCATAGTATTCAACAAGAGAAGTACATGATAAATTAGGCCAAGGTTCATTAAACTGCCATATGATAGAGCCACTATTTCTAAACTGTCTTCTCCTATTAGCTTCAACAATAAATCTTAGGCCTTCTGCTTGTATCCACTGGCTATATTCAGAAAAATCCTCAATATTTTTTATTTCACCAAAAAAGTAAAGGTCTCTATCTAAAGTCCCCCACCATTCACCATGATGTCTAAATACAATACATTCACGCATCCTTGCAACTTTATGGTATTTTTTGCTTAAGAATTTATTTATCGTTTTCATTGAACTCATACCGTCATTTCCAAATTCGCTATGGAATAGTGAATCTGACTCCCCATAAAGCTCATAATGAAATGGATTGCCCTGAAACTCCCATCTTCCATGCACATCATGTGATACACCTTTTTGTGTTGTTACAAACTCAACAGGACCTGATGCTGACGTTGGTAAGAATAGTCTTTGTGGATCATATTTCTCTACCAAGGCTCTCAATAATGATATATTGTAGTCTGTATAATCAACAGGCTTATTCTCCTCAAATGTAAGTTCATTTCCTCCACTCCATACAGTTAATGAAACATGATTTCTCCTTCCTATAATAGCAGCTTTTGAGTTTTTCTCAAGTAGTTCTAAAAAACTTGGTATCTTTGAAGGAATATTATCAAGCCCAGAACTTGATTGTATAAATTCTTGCCAAATTAATATCCCATATTTATCACACAGGTCATAGAAAATCTCTCTCTCTATAATACCTCCACCCCAGAGTCTTACCATATTTACTCCAAGATTTTTCATGCAAAGAATCATCCACTCGTAATGAGCCTTAGAAACATTACCATATGTATGATCAAGTGGAGTAAGGTTAACACCTTTTATATAAATCTTTTTACCATTTATCACAAATGTATATGGAAGTGAATCAGCAGGGCTATTTTCATTATGCATATACTCTAATTTTCTTATACCTATTGAATAATCCTTTTTATCGTATAGCTTTCTTTCATCCTTTAATTCTAAAATTAACTTATAAAGTGGTTGTTCACCATAACCATTGGGAAACCAAAGGTATGGATTTTCAAGTTCTAAAGTTTTAGAAATGATATTTGAATATCCTTCTACACGCTCGAAGAGTAATCTATTGTCTGGTGACAGTAATTTATATACAATTTTCAAATTCTCTGTATTAATTTCTTGAGTATTTCTGATAATTGTCCCTTTTATATTAATAATACCTTTTTTATCAATTACATCAGTTGTTATATAACTATCAGCTATTGAGACCTCTTGGTGAATCTTTAAAACAACATCGTCCCATATACCTATGTTCACAAGCCTTGTTCCAAAATCCCACTTATAATTAAATCTACTTTTTTGTGTCGTTGTCTTTGATGTCCAACCAATCTGTCCCATCTCATCAGGTGGAGACATAAATAAAATTTTTAAATCGAAACTATCATTGTTTTTTATAATATCTGTTATATCAAATATAGCAGGTTCATACATCCCTTCATGTTCACCAAGAATGTGGTTATTTAATATAAACATTGCTTTGTAATCTATACCTTTAAAAATAAGTTCGTATTTTGTTCCATGTTCCATAGGTTTCTCAAAATGTGTTCTATACATCCACCATCTATTTTCAACCCATTCACATTTAAGGCTATTAAGGTCAATATATGGGTTTTCTATAAGCCCTGCTTTATATAAGTCGTATTGGATACTCCCTGGTACCTCAGCTTCTATCCAATCGGTAATACCAACAAGGTCTTTACCTGTTTCTACACTCTTACCTAACATCGGAACCCAAGGCCAATATCCTTTTAATTCCCAATTAAGATGATTTAATAAAATCTCCATATAAATCTCACCTACCTAATGATAATAAAGAGGGTGAAAAATAAACACCCTCTTTGGTTTTACAAATTGTAAATAAATATATCATAGATAAATTTTGAATGTCTTAATCTTATAAGGCTCAAAATATGCAACAAAACTGTTGTTACTAAATTCAATTGGTTTTGGTTCTTCCTCAACAAAATTTACCTCAAAACATTGCTTTATTTCTTTTGCAAGAGTAAAAGTAGCATAACCTCTTGTCTGCTTACTTTCATATGCTCTAATAATTAAGGCATTATCATCCTCTGCCTTTTTTATAGTATCAATGATAATATTTTTATTATCTACACTGATAAATGAAAACGTAGTTGGTAGAATACCGCCATTATTCTCTTTAAATGTAACAATTACTTGATTATTTAAAAAATCAGCTTCTTTTATAACATCACTTTGATTCCATGATCCCTTGTGCGGATATATACTATAGGTAAAGTTATGAATACATCTATCTGCTGTCTCATCTGGTTTAACCGGTGATTTTATAAGGGTAAGTCTTATATTATTGTCCTTGATATCATATCCATATTTACAATCATTTAATAAGGATATACCGTAATTCCCCTCTGAAAGGTCTGCCCATCTTTGCGCAGGAACTTCAAATTTTGCAATGTCCCAACTTGTGTTCCAATGTGTAGGTCTTTCAATAGTTCCATATTGTATTTCATATGTTGCTTTGTTAGTTCTTATATCTACAGGGAATAAAACCTTAAGAAGCTCTTGTTTTTGCTTCCAGTCAACAGTTGTCTCAAAATCAATCCTTCTTGTATGATTGTAGACTATAACTTTTTGCTCAACTATTGACTCATAATATCTCCATTTAAAATATAAAACACCTTTTGTGAATCCATTAAATAAAACCTTTCTTTCTAAAAGCTCAGTTACCTCATTCATCTTTTGCTGATAGAAGATATCTATATCCCATGCGTCAAATGCCTGAGGCTTGTCCTCAAAAACCTGCATTATATTCCCTTTTCTGCCTTTTGAAATAATTTCTCGATTATTTTCCTTATCAAATAGTGAAACTATATGGCCATTATCATCAAACTTTATTGTATAGTACTTATTGTCTATCTCATTTACAGATACATTTATTTTGCTACCCAATTCTTGGTATTTTTTATCAATTATTTCAAATGTCTTGTAGCCATATGGTGGTATTTCTTCTGCTATAAATAATAGCTTATTATCAACAGACTCTGAAATACATTTATTATTTTTATCATCTATAATGTTTTTCTCTGTACTACAATCAATTTGAACTATCTCTGTTCTTGTCCATGATGTTGGGTTAACAACAACTATTGTATTTGGTTTGGCGTCTATTAGATTAACTATATTATTAATAGCATCATTTACTGCATTGTTTCCAATATTATTTACTACTTCAAAATCCTTTTTTGTATCATCATAAACCTGTCTTATTGAAGAACCAGGTATTATATCATGGAACTGATTAAGTAGTATAAGCTCCCATCCTTTGTTTAAATCTTCTTGAGGATACTTATTATTATCATATACAAAGCTTAATGAAGACAAAAACTCAGCGTTATGATATAGTATCTCTGCCTTTCTGTTCAATCTTTTTATGATACCTTGTGATGTATATGTCCCTCTATGAAACTCTAAGTAAAGCTCACCATCCCAAACAGGTACATCCTTGTTCATTAATGTATCATTTAATCTTTCCATATAAGGTTCGACATGTCCAAATTCAAACTGTGGAACCCCAGGTATATTCTTAAGAATCATACCATTTTCAATCATCTCTTTTGTTGGGCCTCCACCGCCATCTCCCCAGCCAAAAGTAAGTAAAAGCTCACTGTTTATATCCTTTTGTTTATAGTTATCCCATATTCCTTTGACTGTATATGGTTCAACAACTCCATTGTAGGTATATATTTTGCTTCCTACTTCTGGTGTTGTAATAAAATGCGTAAGAACCTCTGTACCATCTATTCCTCTCCACATAAATGTATCGTATGGGAATCTGTTGAACTGATTCCATGAAATTTTTGAAGTAATGAAGTATTTCAAACCACATCCAATAATTATTTGTGGTAATGCCCACGAATAACCAAATACATCAGGCAGCCACAGTACAAATGTATCTTTGTTAAATTCTTTCTTTATAAATCTTTTCCCAAATAAAAACTGCCTTATTAATGATTCACCTGAGGGAATATTGGTATCGGCTTCAACCCACATGCCACCTGTAATTTCCCATTGCTTACTATTGATCTTCTCTTTAACCTTTTCAAAAATCTCTGGATAATCCTGTTTCAAAAATTTATATAACTGAGGGGAGGAATGCATAAATTTATAATCAGGATATTGAGCCATCAAGTTTAAAACAGTAGAAAATGTCCTTGAAGCCTTTTCTTTTGAATGTTGTAACCTCCAAAGCCAAGCCATATCAATATGGGAATGGCCGATACCAATTACTTTAGGCTTGTGTTCATTAACCTTGCTAAATTCATTAAGGTTTTCTTTTAGATAGTTATATGCGTTTTTAATTGATTTATAGTATTCTTGGCTTTTATATTCATTGAATTTTATTAACTTAAATGTATTTTCAATAATTTCAATGTATTTATGCCTTCTTATGTCGCTCTCAGGTAATATTGATATTGTCTTTGAGACAACATCTACCATATGATAGAATTTCTCAGTAGTTTCATCAATACAGATAAGCTGAGCAAGTTTAAATCTTCTTCTATCAGGAACACCTAATACACCGCTCCAAACTCTTAGAGCTATAAATATCTCATCTTTATTGACTATGTATTTCTGAGGAATAACAGCTTCTTCATGCCAAATATCAATAGCCTGGACAGGATCCCCATCTATAAACAACAAAGCCTCAGCAGTTGATTCTCCTCCATCTCTTGGACCACACAAAAATCTTAAAGCTAATTTACCATCTCTAAAATCTTTGGGTATAGCAACAGTAGTTCTGAACCATGCTATAATGTCATATCCACCCCAAAATGAACCAACCTTAAAGTCATAAAAATCTGAGTGGTTAAAATCCGGGTACCTTGCATCTTTAATATCTTTTTCTATGTATTTGAAATCTTTAATATCATATACTTTTTTATATATTGAATCCTTTATTTCAGGCAAATATCTTTGTATCTTCTCAAGAGTAAAAAAGTACATCAATCACC
>JBGGOQ010000018.1 GCA_041320695.1 Caldicellulosiruptoraceae bacterium PP1
AGAATATGAAAGTACTATTAATAAATGGAAGTCCAAATGAGAAAGGTTGTACATTTACAGCATTGAGTGAAGTAGCAAGAATCTTAAACGAACAGGGAATTGAAACAGAAATTATACATGTAGGAAACAAAGATATCAGAGGATGTGTAGGATACAGATGATGAAATTAATAAATATTTTACAATTTCAGGCATGCCAATTACATCTAGCCAATACTGGAACAGTGTTCATGGATATACACCAGATGATGTTAGAAAAGATGAAGAAGGATTACAAACAATGCGTACATTAGGTAGAAACATGGCATTCTTAATAAAGAGTATTGCATTAGGAAAAGAAAAGTTTGGTTTACCAGAAAAAGAACAGAGAATTGCAACCAATTTTATTAGATAAAACCATATGAAAAAGAAATGTTTCTGAATTGCTTTTATTAACTATACTTTTGTATAGGAAATCCTTACATCATCAACTAAAAAAGTATGACTGTTAATATTGAAAAAATCAGAAAAGAATCGAAAAAAGAAAGGAACCGATCATGAATATTGCCAGTGTATTATCTATAAAATTAAAGGTTCTTTACATTTTTGTATGTGCAGCAATAGCTTGTTTTATGCCATTCTTAGCGTAATATTTTCAGCAGAAAGGTTTTAGTTATACACAAATAGGAATTGCACTTGCTGCATATTCTATTGTTGGAATAATTACACAACCTATTTGGGGCTATATAACAGACAAGTATTGGTTTTTGGAGTAATACTTAAAAGAGTAAATAAATATGAAGAAGATATGCTTATTATTAATACTGAAAAAAAACAACGAAATTAATAGAAATATAGCTGAGGAGGCAACAATAGAGTAATAAATATTACTAAAAATATCACAGTCTAAATGACGATAATCTGTGTAAAGCTTTATAATAAAAAATATTATATTAATTTTGTATTTACTCGAGATGCTTCTGATGATAGATATATCTAAATATACACAATATGTAGAGATTTATTTAATAACATATATTATTCGAAATGGAAGGTGCAAAAATGAGCAAAGTTTATTTTATTAGAAATACTCAATCTAATTACGAACAGCTTGGGAAAGATGCTTTAGAACTACTCAAAAAAGTAGTATCAGAAACAGGGTATAAGTTTGAAAATGAGATAGCTATTAAAGTTCATTTTGGTGAGAAAGGAAATAAGACCTTTATCCCTGCAAAATGCTACGATGAAATAATTAATTATCTAAAGGGAAATGGTATTTCTCCATATTATATTGAAACTAATGTATTATATAGAGGTTCAAGAACAACTACAGATCTTCATGTTGAAACAGCAAAAGAGCATGGCTTTACTCAGATTCCAATAATAATAGCGGATGGAGATATTGGAACAGAATATGATGAAATTGAAATTAATAAAGAATATATAAAAAAGTGTAAGATTGGCAAAGGATATGGGAAGTTTAGACAATTTATTGTCATGAGCCATTTTAAAGGGCATATTGCAGCTGGATTTGGAGGAGCATTAAAACAGCTTGCTATGGGATTTGCTTCAAGAGGTGGCAAACTGGAACAGCATTCTGGCATATCACCTATTGTTGATGCTAAAAGTTGTATATCTTGTGGAATCTGTGTAAAGAAATGCAACTTTAGTGCTATTCAAATTAATAAAACTGCAGTAATTGATCAAAATAAATGTGTTGGTTGTGCAGGATGCATAGCTGTCTGTCCAAAGAGTGCAATCAGAAACACTTGGGGAGGAGCACATTTTCATGAGAAACTTGCCGAGTATGCTTACGGAGCTTCAAAAGACAAGGATATCATATATATCACCTTTGTTACCAATATTACAGATGAGTGTGATTGCGTTGGTGCACCTATGAAACCAATTACAAATAATATTGGTATTCTTGCTGCAAAAGATCCTGTTGCTTTAGATACAGCATGTTTAGATTTGGTTCAGAAAAATAGTGGAAAGAAGCTTTTTGAAAAAGGAAGGTCAGTTCTTAAACATGCTGAGAAAATTGGGCTTGGAAAGATGGAGTATCAACTTATTCAAATCAATAATGGATAAGTGAAAGTTTAATATAGGCATAAATTTTTGACATATATTGATATTCTCGAAAATTCACAATTATTTTTAATACCATTTTTTAATCTATTTTTGTATGTAGTTCGATTTCTAATATGTTTTGAATCTGAATATTTTAAATAATATCAATATTTTTATGTAAACAAAATTTGAAGGAAACAATTAATATTTTCAATATCAAATTATTTTATCCTCATTTACTATTTGTAAATGTCAATATAAAACAGTTTGAATATATACAGTCTATTATAGACAATATAATACAAACATATCCACAAATGAGTGATAATGAAATTTCAGAATATATTGATTACTGTAAAAATAGAACAGTTAAGATTAAGAAATAATACAATGCTGTTTGCAGCTTTGGAATAAACAAAGGAATACTTTTTTTGGGGACTTATATTCCTAAGAATTATAACTATGATATTTATGAACATGAAAAAAATTAATATGAAAACTATAAATAAGGGTTTTCCGATTTCACTATATACAATTGAAAATCGTTTTTGTATAAGGTGAAATAGGAAAATCCTTTTTTTCTTTTACCATTGCCAATAGAAATACATATATCGTACAATTCTAGAATATTAACACAGAGAAAAATAAAATATATTTGATTTAGCTTCATTGATAAACTAAAAGGTCTATTGACAAACAATTTTATTCATTTGGGCCTAAACTTTGTATTACAGGAAACTATTTATATATGATTCCAGCACTAACTATTGCTGCTATATGGATAACGGTTTTAATCCATAGGTTTAGGATGAAATTTTATTGTTAGAATGAAAAAACTTATTATTGTATTTTTTTAAGAAATTTTACTTTTTTAACTTTTTACAATTTTCTGATACTCGACTCCCCAAATTTCCATAGCTTTGATTATTGGACGCATACGTTCGCCTAATTCACTTAAGGAGTACTCAACACGTGGGGGTATTTATGGATAAACAGTGCGAATAATAAGTCCATCAGCTTCCATAGACCTTAAACTATCAGTCAATACCTTTTGACTTATACCTGGGATGTTTTTTTATGTTCGTTAAAGCGATGAGGACGTTGAAGTAGATTTCGCAAAATCAATAATTTCCATTTGCTGCCAATCAGTTGAACTGTAGTTGATACAGGACATTCTGGTAATTCTTCTTTTGTCAGCATAGTATCATCTCCTCTATAAGTATATTTCTGAATGTTACATTAAAATAATAATCTAAGATTATTTTTAAACAACTTAGTTATAAAAATATAACTAAGTAATAGAAATGTGCGTACTTTAATTTTTCAAAAGTGAAGTTAAAATAATAATTACAGTCTAACAAAAATTGTAAAATCAAAATGGAGGTGAATATTATAGCACTTTCTGATCTATTTGAATGGAACAAAAATGAGGCTGTATCTTCATGCGGTTCTTCATGTGGAGCTTCAGATGAAACTTCTGAGAGACCTGCTTCATGTGGTGCTGCAGATGATGCACCTGCTGCTTGTGGTACAACTGACAAACCAGAAGAGAAACCTACAGCTTGTGGTTCTGCCTGCGGTGCTGGCGACAATGAATAGTAAGTCAAACACATTAAAAACATCTTCGGTATAGATGCTCTTGCCGGGGTCTTTTACAAAAAATAAACTACTGTTAGTTTTCATATAAAAAGAGGTAATTAATAATGAAAAAATATTTTGCTTTTCAGTGGCACATTACAGACGAATGAGATCAACGTTGTAAACATTGTTATATCTTCTCAGAAAACAATTGTAAGAATATTGAGTCTATGAGTTGGAAGCAGATGCAACATGTCGTTGAAAACTGCTGCAATATGTGTGAGACGTATGAACGATTACCATATTTTTATATTACAGGTGGAGACCCTATTCTTCATCAAAATTTTTGGGATCTACTACAGCTACTTAAAAAGAAAAAGATTCCATTTACAATACTCGGTAACCCTTATCATTTAAGTGACCAAGTATGCAAAAAACTGAAAGAATATGGATGACAGAAATACCAACTTTCAATTGATGGGATGAGGGGAACTCATGATTGGTTTAGGAAGCCTGACTTCTTTGATTGCACTCATGAAAAATCTCTTGCATTAAAAGTGCAGGTATTCGTTCTGTTATAATGACAACTGTGTCTGGAAAAAACATTAAAGAAATACCTAATATTATTGATACTATTGTGGATTATAAGGTAGATGTATATGCTTTTGCAAGGTATTGTCCAACTAGTGAGGAAAAGGATATAGGAATAACCTCAAATGAGTATCGGGATTTGTTGGATATATGTTTTCAGAAATTTACGAGATATGAAAAAGAGGGTTTCCAGACATATTTTAACCTAAAAGACCATCTCTGGACACTCTACAAATACGAGGAGGTAGTATAATGGAATTATTGGATTTAATTAAAAAAAGAAGGTCTATTCGCAAATATCAAGATAAGCAAATTCCAAAAGAGGATTTAGAAAAAATAATAGAAGCAGGCCTATATGCTCCAAATGCAGGTGGAAGACAAGGAACTATTATTGTCGGTGTTCATAACAAAGAATTGACAGAAACAATTGGAAAGCTTAATTTTGCATGCTTTGATAGAAGTAAGATTGCTGGTTCATACGTATCTAAAGACCAACCATCAATCATTGATGATCCCACTATCAATAATGCTTTTTATGGTGCACCTTCAGTTTGTGTGGTATTTTCTGCAAAAAACTTCTTAAATAGCATAGCAGATGCTTTTTGCTGTACAGAAAACATGGTATTAGAGGCTACTGCCTTAGGTATTTCTTCTTGTATTATAGCAAGAGCTGAAGACACATTTGAAAATGAATTGGGTAAAAAATTATTAAAGGATTGGCAAATTCCTGAAAACTATGTTGCAAGATGCTTTGTTATATTTGGGTATTGTGACGGACCATATCCTGATATAAAACCAAGAAAAGAAGGAAGAAGCCGAATAATTGAATAGAATATGTAAAACTTCATAGATAATCATTAGATAGAGTAAATTAATTACTTGTGTAACAGATGCAATCACTAATACAAAGAGGGCTATCTAAATAACAAGATAATATTTTAAAATGGTATTATATATGGAAAATTTATACTAAATACTAAGATATACAAAATAACCGAGGGTGTTTAAAAATCTTCTTTGACACCCTCTATAATACTAAACTTTATAAATTTCTTAGCACAATTATAAATCCATCCAAAATTTGATGACTAATTTTAAAACCTTTATTTAGATAAAATTTAAGTGCATTTTCATTTCCATTTGATACAAAGATAAATATGTCATTTATGTAATCAAAGGAATTTAACCACTCCATAGACTTATCAAATAACATGCTTCCAATTCCTCTGTTTCTATATTCATCTTTTATGTAAAACTGTGAAAGACAGCCTACATCTTCACCATTTACAGAATTGAAATCAAAAAATGCATCACAGTTTAATGTTGCGAAATTATTTGTGTAGATATATTTGGAAGCAATATTGCTATAAGCATACCCTACAACTTCTTCACCATCTTTAGCTACAACTATGAAATTGGCCTTTGAACTTTTAAGTGCAGGAAGCATCCTTATTTCAAAGGACATTCCATCGAAAAATTCTGGATGAATCTTTGCTAAAAATTTTTGATATATCATTAATTCATTACATAATTCCTTAATACGTAAAACATTATCTTCAGAAATTACCTCATAATAAACACTCATATTTTCCTCCATATTGTAATTTTACTTTAGATATAATTCTATCAAAAACTACTAATAAAGCCAATGGTGATGGTTTTAACAGTATAATAATGTTTCTTATTTTCATGAAATAATATTAATGCTAAAATGATATTATAATACATATTCTTGATATAGTTTAGCCAAAAATTAATTTTGAAAGGATAAAATTGAAAATGAAATTTGGGAAAAACACAATTTTTGAAAGAGATTTTTTAATGAAGAATTTAATGGGACCTAATTGTCTTAGATTAATAGAAGAATTAACTCAAAAAATTAACTTGCAGCCTAATATGCGTGTTTTGGATTTAGGTTGTGGTACTGGCTTGACTTCTATTTTTTTAGCTAAGGAGTTTAACGTTCAAGTGTTTGCAATAGACCTTTGGATAAATCCAACAGAAAATTATCAACGTTTTAAAGAGTTTGGTCTTGATGATAAGATAATTCCAATTCATGCTGAAGCACATGCATTGCCTTTTGCAAATAATTACTTTGATGCGGTTATAAGTATTGATTCCTATCACTATTATGGAGCTGAAACAGAATTTCTTGATCAATATATTGTTCCATTAGTAAAAGAAAATGGTATAATAGCAGTTTCTGTACCTGGATTGAAAGAAGATTTTTTTCAAGGAGTGCCAGAGGAATTAAAACCATTTTGGCAAGAGGACATGAAATTCTATTCAGCTAAATGGTGGAAAACACTATGGGAAAAGTCGCCTAATATTATAATTAACCAATGCTTTTCACACACTTGCCACATGGAGGCTTGGAACGATTGGTTGCAATGTGATAATCCATATGCACGAAGCGATATTAAATTAATGGAAGCTGAGAATGGAAACTATTTTGATACAATTGGACTTACAGCAAGGATTGTATAGGAGATGCTAAATATAAAAAATTAGAATGATAAAAACTATGCTAAAAATTATATAATTAGCATTATAAGAATAAAATTAACAGTACTTATGGGATACACATAATTATTTATGAATAATTTAGTAACATGGTAATTCAAGCGTTTAAACAAGTAAATGGAAATGCTAAAGTTATATAAATTCGAATTAATAAGTATATTTGCGGACAAACTAATTTAAAAAAGTGATGTAATAGGTGATATTACTTTGAATCCGGATATGATTTTTTATGAGCCGCCTGTTCTTAACTATGAACTTGGAAAATACTTAAAGAACAAATTTTCACATATTCCATGGATACCAATAGAAAATCACAACAATATCGAACACTTACAAAAAAAACAAAATAATGAATTTGCTAAAATGAAGCGTCATCTTGTAATTGGCGTTAGAAAATCTTTAAAATACACACCCAATAATAAGATTTCTAATTTCTTAGTACCGTATACTTCGTCAGGTTGCAGTGCTATGTGCCTTTATTGTTATTTGGTTTGTAATTATAATAAATGCTCATATTTCAGATTGTTTGTCAATCGTGAAGAAATGATGGATAAATTGCTCAAGACTGCAAGACAATCGGAAAAGGAACTTATATTTGAAATTGGGAGTAATAGCGATTTGGTTTTAGAAAATACAATTACGGGAAATTTAGAATGGACAATCGAACAATTTAGTAGATGTGAAAAAGGTTACCTTACATTCCCAACAAAGTTTGATATGGTAGAGCCTTTCCTTCCACTAAACCATAGAGGGCGTGTTATCATGCGAATGAGTGTAAATCCACAAGAAATTATTCAAAAGGTTGAATTTGGAACATCATCTTTAGTAAAAAGGATTAATGCTTTAAACAAAATGTGCGATGCAGGATATAAAGTGGGTATGCTGATAGCTCCTGTAGTATTGGTGGATAATTGGATGGAACTGTATAAGCGTTTAATTAATCAACTGTCAGATCAACTTTCTGAAAAAGTAAAAAATCAACTTTTTATTGAAATAATTTTTATGACGTACAGCTATGTTCATAAAGCTATCAATAATGATGCGTTTCCTAATACCATAGAGTTGTATGATAAATCTATTATGACTGGTCGAGGTAGGGGGAAATATTGTTATAAAGAAGAAATTAGGGCTGTTGGTGAACGGTTTTTGAGAGAACAACTCGAACAAAAACTTGGTAATATTCCGATAGTCTATGTTGTTTAATTTCGCCTCGAACGAGGTACCTTTAGTACTCTTATAATATGATTGGTTAATATTAAATAATGGTAAACAATAAATAGCCAAAAATTCGTTATTAAAAAATATATGAAATTTAACAAAGAAAAAATGATTAACATAGAGTTATTAAAAAAATATAATGAAAAATTGTTTGTTTTTTAAATATAGAAATTAACTTATATTTTTAATAAAATTTAATACTTCAGTAAGATCATTAATAGGTTTATTACACACAAAATCTTTACATATATACACAGTTGTTTTATTGTTAACTATATCTTGATACTTTGTATATTCAGCAATTTTGTGAAGTTTATGAGCTTCTTTTTCATTTGTCGGTTTAAATAATATGACCTTATTAGGCAGGAATTCATTTCTTAGTATTTTTATTATTTGTTTTGTTTCTTCAGAATCAGGATTACCAACAATTACTATCTCAAAATTACAAGTCAAAGCATAATCAACAGAGCACAATAAATATGAATATCCTATTGGATGTTCTTTAACAGCTTTTGAAAAAGAGACATAAAATTCGTGAGCTTTTTCTTCAAAACTGATATTTCCAGTAATCCTTGAAAGTTTAAGTAAATTCATAGCCATTACAGAGTTTCCAGAAGGAATAGCACCATCATATATTTCTTTATTCCTAATCAATAGTTGTTCATTATCATATGGAGTAAAGTAAAAACCTCCTTTTTTATCATCACTGAAGTATTTAAAAACATCATCATTTAGTTTCAAAGCTGCTTCTAAATAATTAATTTCAAATGTTGCTTCATATAGTTCAAGAAGTCCCCATATCATAAATGCATAATCATCAAGATAAGCTAATATCCTCCATTCACCATCTTTATACATATGATAAAGTCTATTATTTTGCATTAGACTATCTAATATGAATTCGCATGCCTTTTTTGCAGCAATAATATACTCATTATTTTCAAATGCTTTATAAGCTTTGCTTAATGCTGCAATCATTAGACCATTCCAATCAACCAAAATCTTATCATCAAGAAATGGCTTTTGTCTTTTTTCTCTAACTAAAAAAAGTTTTTTTAATATTTCTTCAATTTTATCTTCTAAATTAAGAATATCAAAGTCATTTTGTAATTCAACTAATGGTTTTTTTAAATATAAAATATTAGCTCCTGTTTCTCTGCCAGTAGCCTCTTCTAAGAAATTACCTTCATGCTTAATATTAAATACTTTTGTAAATATGTTGAATTCATCTTGATCTAAAACATTTTCAAGTTCTTCATATGACCACAAATAAAATTTGCCTTCCTTACCTTCACTATCAGCATCTTCAGCCGAAAAAAAACCACCATTTTCAGAAGTTAAGTTTCTTAAAACGTATTGAATTGTTTTATTTACTACATTTTCATATTTCTTATTTTTAGTTTCTAAATAGCACTCAGTATATGCTATTGTTAGCAATGCCTGGTCATATAGCATTTTTTCAAAATGAGGTACTTTCCAATATTTATCAGTAGAATATCTATGAAACCCATAACCTACATGATCAAATATTCCCCCACTACTCATTTTATCAAGTGATTGAACTACCATATTTAAGACATCTTTATTTTTAGTTCTTTTCCAATATCTTAATAGAAACATAAAATTATGCGGAGATGGAAATTTTGGGGCGCTACCAAATCCTCCGTTTTCATTGTCATATATATGTCTAAATTGGCTATAAGCTTCATCTATTACATCAGTATTCATTTTAGTGCCATTACTTTCTATTGTGATATTTCTTAAGCTCGAATGAAGTTGTTGTGTAATTTTCTGAATCTCATCATATCTTTTTTCCCATATCTCTTTTATTAATGGAATTAATTCTAACATTCCTATTCTTCCATACCTGCTATTTTTAGGGATATATGTTGCAGCATAAAAAGGCTGTTTATCAGGTGTCATAATAATAGTTAAAGGCCATCCTCCGCTACCAGTTAGCAACTGACAAACATTCATATATATAGCGTCAATATCTGGTCTTTCTTCTCTATCTACTTTTATATTTATAAACGTATCATTCATTAACCTTGCAACTTCATCATCTTCAAAACTTTCATGTGCCATAACATGGCACCAATGGCAAGTGGAATATCCAATGCTTAAAAATACAGGTTTATTTTCTATCTTTGCAGTGTTAAAAGCTTCTTCGCACCAAGGATACCAGTCAACAGGATTATAAGCATGTTGGAGTAGGTAAGGTGACTTTTCATTTATTAATCTATTAGCTTTTAATTTTTTATTTAATTCTTTTTTAGAATAAGACATTGTATACTCCAAAAATTAAGATTTATAAGATATTTTTTCCCAATTTCAATTCCTAATATTCATTAAAACATTTATATTGACTTTAAAAATTAACTATGCCTATTATAGTATTTATCAATAATTAACCACCGTAACCACCGGGGACGGTTTGAGGTGCTCCCCTAATGGTATACAATACGAACCATTCAGAACCGTCCCCGTTGGCTCAAAAACAAAGATTCCTAAAGCACTTCCTAAAACATTTATTTTGTTCATTGCAAATGAAGTATTCATAGTAATATTAGACTTACCTATAGAACGAAAAACTGCCGCAATAGAGTTATAGATGCCTAAAAAATGGATAAGATAAACCAGAATATATAAAAAATATTATAGCTGCTTTCATTACATTATTATTTACTTTTCCAAAAAGTCCAGTAAGAATTGGATTTTTGAAAAAAATTACGATTACCATAAGTATGATTGAAAAAATAAAAACGATAGAATTTAGCTGATTTGCAGCTTTAGAGGCCTGATCTTCTTCTTTATTACCAATGTATTGAGAAACAACCACAGCACCACCAGTAGCAAGTGCACCTAATACAAAGATAACTAGAAAATTTATCATATCAACCAATGAAACACCTGATATTGTTTCTTCTCCAGCATAATAAATCATCATTGTAGTAATTATGCCCATAATTACAATTAGAATCTGTTCCATAAAGAGCGGAATAATCAGTTTTTTCAATTCATTATTTGAAAACATAAAAACACCTCAGCATCATAAGCAAAATATTTAATATTTGAATTATCAAACACATAACTGTTTATGTATTAACAATAAAGTTAATTGATAAATATCATAACACGTGTAGTTAACTTCAAGTCAAGTAAATTTCAATAATGAATAATAAGTTTTATTAAAAACCTAAATGCTAAATTAACTATCAGCTTGCATGAAGCTAATTTTATAATAAAAATAAAAAAATGCTTGACTTGGAGTTAACTCAAAAAAGTATATTATTCATATAGATTATATGTGTATAAAAAGATAAAATTAACAACATTATTAAAATTAAAATAGGAGTGAAGCATATGAATAAAAGGTTAGGTTTTGGTTGTATGCGGTTGCCACTGCTTGACAAAAGTGATAATACATCAATAGATAAAGAAACACTTGAAAAAATGGTAGACATTTTTTTAGAAAAAGGGTTTTATTACTTTGATACTGCATATACATATCATAACTATATGAGTGAAGAGATAATGAGAGAGGCTCTTGTTAAGAGATATAGTAGAGATAAGTTTACATTTGCTACAAAACTACCAATGAGAGATTTAATAACATATGAGGATCAAGAAAGAATTTTTAATGAGCAATTGAATAACTGTGGAGTGGAATATTTTGATTATTATCTACTTCACAATATTGGTGTTAATGCGTATAAAAAAGCTTGTGAGTTGGATAGCTTTGGCTTTGGTTTCGAAAAGAAAAAAGAAGGTAAAATAAAGAATTTTGGATTATCATTTCATGACACACCAGAATTACTTGATGAAATTTTAACTAACCATCCTGAAATAGATTTTGTTCAGTTGCAAATAAATTATATTGATTGGGAAAATCCAGGAATTCAATCAAAAAGATGCTATGAGGTTGCAAGAAAGCATAATAAACCAATAATAGTTATGGAACCATGTAAAGGCGGGAATCTTGCTAACCTTCCAAAAAAAGCTGAAGAGATATTTAAGGAGTACAATCCAAATGCTTCAAATGCTTCATGGGCTATTCGTTTTGCGGCAAGTCAAGAAGGTGTTATAATGGTTTTAAGTGGAATGAACTCTACAGAACAGGTTCTTGATAATACATCCTATATGACTGACTTCAAACCACTAAATGAAGAAGAATATAAGATTATTAATAAAGCAATAGAAATTATTAATGAAAACACAGTTATTCCTTGCACTGGTTGCAGATATTGCGAAAAAGATTGTCTCCAAAAAATTGCTATTTCAGACTATTTTGCATTATATAACAATACAAAACTTGCTACAACAAGCAATATATCAAGTCAATTTGTTTATTATTTGAACCTTACATCAAGATATGGCAAAGCAGAAGACTGCATAGGATGTGAACAGTGCGAAAAATCTTGTCCACAACATTTGAAAATATCTGAGCTATTAAAAGATGTGTCTAAAACATTTGATATTACACCTCCCTTTCCAACTAGGAAGAAGTAAGCAAACGATGCAAACGAGGATGGTTCTATTTGGCATAGTCCATCCAAGAAATACTCAATTGGTGTTTGGAAGGAGAACAGTAAGCCAGGAAGAACCGTCCCCATTGGCTTAATAAAATTTATTATATTAATTTGAGAGTGAGGTCTATGAAATGGGTAATAAATATTTGATAGCCTATTTTTCTCGAAAAGGGAACAATTATGTTAGTGGAAGAATTGTAGACTTACCAGTTGGTAATACAGAAGTGGTAGCAAAATTAATTCAAGAAATAAGTGGAGGAGATTTATTTCAAATTGAAGCGATTAAACCTTATCCTGATGACTACAATGAAGCAACTAAAGTAGCACAAAATGAGCTGCGTGCTAATGATAGACCGAAACTCGTAAAATACGTAGAAAAAATGGACCAATATGATGTAATATTTTTAGGATATCCAAACTGGTGGGGCACTATGCCAATGCCAGTATTTACATTTTTAGAAGAGCATGATTTTTCAGGAAAAACTATTATTCCATTTTGTACCCATGAAGGAAGCGGATTAGGGAGAAGTGAAAAAGATATTGCTAAAATATGCCCTAACGCAAATATCTTAAGTGGACTTGCTATATATGGTTCACAAGTGAATTCAGCAAAAAAAGAAATAATCAATTGGTTGAATAAAATTGGTCTAACATTTTGAGATTTTTAAAAAGAAAGGGGAGGATTATAAATGGATAAAAATGATAATTTGCATGAAAATATTATATTTTCAAAAGGACAAAAAATAACAAATGATTATTTTATTGGGAATGTTTGGCTTGAAACACTAGTATCTGAAGGCGGCACTTATAATTGTATAATAGGAAATGTAACTTTTGAACCTGGTGCAAGAAATAATTGGCATAAACATCCAGGTGGTCAGATTCTGCTTGTTACCGGAGGGAAAGGGTATTATCAAGAAGAAGGGAAACCAGTACAGATACTTCATAAAGGAGATGTAGTAAAGATAGGACCTAATATAAAACATTGGCATGGTGCTACACCGGATAGCTGGTTTACACATATCGCTATAAGCACTAATATCCAAAAAGGAAATGTTGAATGGTTAGAACCTGTAAGTGATGAAGAATATAACAATATAAAATAATATTAATTTTTCAATTCTTATATTGTTAATTTTTTTCATTTGATAAGTATTTTATTAGATAACTTTAATATTATGAGGTGAAATCTCATGACCATTGCAGAAGTAAGTGAGAAATATGGTATTTCACAAGATACACTTCGATATTATGAACGTATTGGATTAATTCCTCATGTAAATCGTAATAAAAGCGGAATAAGGGATTTTACAGAAGAAGACTGCAAGTGGGTTGAATTTATTAAATGTATGCGAAATGCAGGTCTTCCGATTGAAACATTAATTGAGTATGTTACATTATTTCAACAGGGTGATGAAACCATTGAAGCAAGAAAAGAACTCTTAATAGAGCAGCGGAAGGAGCTTGCAAAAAGGATAGAAGAAATGCAAAAAACATTAGAACGTTTGGATAATAAAATTGCACGATATGAACAGGCAGTAATTAAAAAAGAAAGAGAACTTAAAAGACAACAGGATTAGTTTTTGTGGTAAAGTGTTATAATAGATGAAAAAAGTGTTATTAAAAGAACATTTGAATTGAATTACTTGGTGGTTGGGGGAGAGTGTAAATAATTTTGACTATTTGATACATTTTACCTTTTTTTGGTAATAAGATTAACCTAAAATTTATTTTTCTGTAATATATTATTACCAAAAATTATTGTCTTATGCATAAAATGTTTATTTTATACAATAATATTTAATATGGAGCAGTGTTGTTTTAAGATACTGTTCTTTTAATTTTTTTATGTAAACGAAAATATATTTATTAAAATTAATATATAAAATTTAGAAAATCCATTTGTTTACTCTTTTAAATTTATATGTATTGTGATATATTAATTTATGATAGTTATTTCATGTAATTTAGTGAATCATTTTATTATAAGTTAGAATATAAGCATTACAAGATTTATCAAGAGTATATTAAAAAAATGCATGTCCGTTTCACAATTTTGACTTTTTATAACAATTTATTATCTAAAACAAAGTCATCTGAATATTTTTATAAATAAGAGAGGGGAGATTTTCTAATGAAAAAGAGTAGAATTATTTTTGCTTTGTGCACAATTCTTATTGGAATATTATTTACAGGAGGGTATCAAATATCAATGTTAGAAGTAAATGCATCCAGCTCTAAAACCCCAGCTAATGCTATGCCTACTACAGGTAAGAAAATAAAAATCCCAGATGTAAGTATTGAATCTCGAAAGATTCCGAACAATGATGCACTTAAGTTTGTTAAAGATATGAGAATAGGCTGGAATCTGGGAAATACATTTGATGCTGCATTTGACAATCCAAATTTTGATGATGAGCTTCTATATGAATCAGCGTGGAGCGGAGTGAAAACTACAAAGGAAATGATTGATGCAGTAAAAAAAGCGGGGTTCAATGCGATAAGAATTCCAGTTTCATGGCATAACCATGTTTCGGGAAATAATTTTACCATAAGCAAAGCATGGCTAAATAGAGTGCAAGAAGTTGTTGATTATGCTATGAAAGATGGGATGTATGTAATAATCAACATTCACCATGATATTATGCCTGGGTACTATTATCCAAGTAGCCAACATATGAAAACATCTATACAATATGTAAAAAGTATATGGACTCAAATAGCTAATAAATTCAAGACTTATAACAACCATCTAATTTTTGAGTCTGTAAATGAGCCACGTCTCACGGGTACAAAATATGAGTGGTGGCTTGATATGAATAAGGATGAATGCAAAGACGCTGTTGAATCAATAAATAAACTTAATCAAGTTTTTGTAGATACTGTCAGAGCAACTGGAGGGAATAATGCCTCACGTTACCTAATGGTCCCAGGATATGATGCATCACCTGATTATGCTCTTATTAAAGAATTCAAGATGCCGACTGATAAATCAAAATATAAGAATAGGATTATTGTATCAGTTCATGCATATAGACCGTATAATTTTGCTTTGCAATCACCTAATGAAAGTGGAAGTACATCTGAATGGAGCATAGATTCTGAGTATAGTCGCAGGGATATTGACTATTTCATGGACGGTTTGTATGATAAGTTTATCAGCAAAGGAATACCTGTTGTAATAGGTGAATTTGGTGCAAGGGATAAAAATGGTAACTTACAGGCTAGAGTAGAATATGCTACATACTATATTAAAGCAGCAAGAGCTAGAGGAATGACATGTTTCTGGTGGGATAATAATGCTTTTTATGGTGATGGAGAAAATTTTGGTTTACTTGATAGAAGTACTGTTACATGGAAATATCCAGATATTGTTGCTGCACTTATGAAGTATGCTAAATAATAATGTACTTCATTATAGTATTTACAAAGGTAATATATTCATCTTTTCTTGAATTTTTATAAGTATGAAGACTATTATCTGACTAATCCATTTAATATAGAATCTATTTAGCAACTTTATGAAGAAAAATAACTTTTACACAATAGAAAATATAAACAACTAAAGAAATTAGCAAATTAAAGGGCTGTTTCAGAAGAAAAAGAAACAGCCCTTGATCTTAATACTTAGTATTTTAAGTTATACTTAAATATTTAATCAGTATCAAGTAATTCTATAATAACACCCAAGTCGTTTAAGCTATCAATATAAGCATATTTATTACCTTTTTGAATGAGTGGGAAGCCAAACTCTTCAAGTTTTTCTATTGTTTCAAGCATTTTATCTTTAGTTTTAAATGCGATATGATGAACACCAGGGCCATTATTTTCAAGAAATTCCTTCCAAGTAGTTGGATCATCGGTAGGTTCAATAAACTCAATAACTAAATTTTCCATGTTAAAGAAAGAAAGTTTTACTCTTCCGTTTGTAGGTTGTCCCCTATATGTAACAGTATCACTACCATCTTCATTAGCTACAAAAGGTTTTGGAGGATTTACACCAATTAGTTCAGCAAAACGTTGAGTAGCTTTTTCAACATCGCGAACAACAATAGCAACCTGACAAACCAAGGTTGAACCAAGAATGTTGTTTTCCATTTTCATCTTCTCCTTCTTATTATTTATATTATTATATATTGAGAATATTATACCCTAAATTAGGCTACATGAGAATATTATGGTTGTAAATTTAGTTTTTGAATGTAAACAAAAAGAAACAAAAGAAAAGGCTTATGGCCTGTAGCCAAAGCCTTTCAATAACTTAATTTAGATTGTACATTGAAATTGATTTTCATACCAATAAAAGGCAGTGAAACAAACTTATAATAAAATGAAACTGCTGAGAGAAGGCTGTGATAAAATCTATTATTACAATTATTCCTTTGGATCACTTTTATTTCTAAATAAAGAACCTATATATATCACAAGTGGAATAGCAATTATATGAAGTATAATCCAATAAGTCCAACCAAGTCTAGGTGTATACATATTCACACCTCCGTACTAATTCTGTTTTTTATTAATGCTTTTTCCCAAATAAAAAAGTAAAGGAACAGCAACTATATGAAGCAAAAACCACCATCCCCAGCCAATAGTAGGCGTAATATTTTTCACAAATA
>JBGGOQ010000019.1 GCA_041320695.1 Caldicellulosiruptoraceae bacterium PP1
ATTATCACCAAAATATGCAAGGTATTCAATAGATTTTTATAGATATTTATAGATATTTATATGTTTATAAAAGTTGTTTATTTCACCCTATAAACGCGTGTTTAAATATATAATATAACTACTTCTAAATAAAGTCAATTAATGATTAACCAAAATTTAATATTATTTTTATATATTTTTGCTAAAGAACTTCAAAATCATAATTATATTTTTAAAAATACATTTATTTTAATGTAATTAAGTTATTGTTTCACAATTAATTTTATTATCTTTAAATTATATAAATACTTATTAATAATAATATTTTTTATTATATCAGACAAAATATTGATGTATATCCATATACCAAAACAAGAATAATTTTAATGAATGGAATTGAAGTTGAAAATTATCATTATGAAACAGCAGGTCATCAAATAAATAGTCTAAGAAATAGATTAGAGGATAATGTTAATATTGGTAGAACAAAACACCAAACACTTGTAAGGCATTAAAATAAAAGCCGTGAAATATTCTTCACGGCTGTTTTTCCAAAATTATGGTGCCGAAGGCGGGAGTCGAACCCGCACGGGTTTTGAGCCCACTGGATTTTGAGTCCAGCGCGTCTGCCAATTCCACCACTTCGGCATATTATCAGCATAATATAGTATAACAAAGGGTAATTAAAAAGTCAATAAATATCTATCATCTATGTTATTTGCTTATCCCGTTTTTATTGTTTGATTAATATTTTCAAAATTGTTAGTTTTAGTTAATATATCTTTCAGTCTCTTAATTACTCTCTTTTCTAGTCTAGATACATACATTTGTGAAACATTAAGCTCATTTGCTATTTCTTTTTGTGTTTTCTCTTCATAATATCTTTTTACTACGAAAGCCTTTTCTATTTCACTTAATTTATCTAAGCCTTTTTTTATCATTTCGTTATTTTCAATTTTTAATAATCCTTCATCTTGTTTTCCTAAAACATCAGCGAGAGTAATTTCATCATCTTCATAAACTGTCTGTTCTAGTGACTGAGGTATATAGGAATTTGAAGCTTCAATTATTTCTAAAACTTCTTCAACACTTATACCAATATGTTCTGCAATTTCGTCAACTTTAGGAGGTCGTTTTAATTTATGTGATAGCTCCTCTGTCGCCATTTTTATTTTTACACTTGTTTCATATATCCTTCTAGGTAATCTAATAACCCCTGCTTTATCTCTAAAAAATCTTTTTATTTCTCCCATAATTGTAGGAGTAGCAAAGCTTGTAAATTTGTATCCTTTATTCGGTTCAAATCTTTCAACAGCATTAATTAACGCAACACATGCAACCTGATATAAATCATCATACTCAATTCCTCTATTTAGAAACTTTTTTGCAATTATCTCTGCAATATAGAGATGTCTATTTACTAGTTCATTCCTTAGTTCAACACTTTTATTCTTTTGATATTCTAAGAAAAGTTCTTCTGTATCATCAATGTAAATATTATTTTCATTTATCATCAAATTCAAACTCCTTGATGATGTTTTTTTAATTTAACACAATACCCATTAGGTTCTTTAGTAAATATTACATCATCTATTATTGATTTTAAAATAATTTCTGCAAAATCATTATCTATCATTTCATATGCTGGAATAAATAATTCTATATCTAAAAAACTATTTTGAAGCTTATATGTTATATGTATCTCATCAAATAATTTAGAAAGATCAAACATATTTAATACTTCAGATATAGCCATCTTAATATCTTCAATATCTTCAAAGTCAAAATTTAATCTAGCTGCAACTCCAGAAGTAGTTAATCTTGCTATCATAATATATTCAGCTTTTGGAGGAATACTTAGTTTTATTATATTCATAGTAAATAAAGAACCTCCTATTCAACTGGAAAAACTTTATCTAAACCAGTAATTTTAAATATTTTTTTAACATTGGGCTTCATATCTTTTAGAATAATATTTATATCCTTTTGTTTTGCTTTTTTTAATGCCCCTACAAATACTCCTAATCCTGTTGAATCAATATATGTTACTTCTTTCATATTAATTGAAATATCTTTACTTGATGCATCAATAACTTCGTATAATTTTTCCTTTAACGCTGGTGATGAAAATATGTCAATTTCTCCTTTTAATTGAATAATAACATCGTTATTTTCAGTCAGTTCTTTTAATTCAAGGTTCATATATAAAACCCCCAAACAAATAATGTTTATATAATTATATCATTTTATAATTTTACTTTCCATATTTTCAATAAAGTAATTATTCTCACCATCTTTATAATTAGCTGATAATATAAATCTCTGACCTATTTTTTTGTATATAAAATTCAGATTAGCTCTATTATATGACGTTATATTATATTCAGAAATCAAATAATCTTCTATTTTGTCTATATTAAATTTATTTGAAGGTTGATTTACAATATAATTATGAATCATTATCTCTGCATTTTGTAAAATATTTTCATTAAATTTCAAAAATCCATAGTCCCTTTCAACTTTTATATTATCAAAATATTCTATAATATCAACTTTCCCATTGTTTTCGATTAATTTAAATTCATAAGGAACTAATCTTTTTACTATATCTTCAGCTTTTTTATGATCAATAAATAAATTATTGTTATCGGTTATTCTCTCTATATCTATTGTTCCATTGTTGTATGTTATCTTATATCCATAAACCTCTATATACACTTGTTCATAAACTGATGAATAAACTGACTCATTTATTTCAATACTAAAAATTTCTTTAAATACATTTAAAAAATCAATTTTATATGTGCCTTCTAAAATTGAGCTGTATATTTCATTATAAGTAGTATTAGAAACAGTTTGGTTATTGTAATTTTTTTCATTATACGCTTGATTTGGAACTGTTAATGTAAATAATGTCATTTCACTATTTTCATCAGTATCATTACTTTCTATTTTTAATTTTCTTTTGTCATTATTTTCTTTTTTAACCAATTCTTTTTCGTCGGTCTTTTTAACTGTATTATGATTAACCTTATCATTTACCTTATTTTTTTTCATTAAAGGAACATCATTTTTAACAATAATAATCTTTTTGCTTTCAGTTTTCACTTTAGTAGTATCTGTAATATTATTCTTTGCTTTAAAATTACCTTTGTTTTGGTCTTCATTAATCTTAACATCTTTCCCCTTTTCATCATTATCGATTTTATTTAAAACTTTATTATCTTCTTTTACTGATTGACTACTTTCACTTTTTTGAGATTTACTATTCTTAAAATTCTCATTAAGAATGGCTAATTTTTGATTTTTATTATTGTTAAATACAATTTTATTTGATGAAATATTACTTTGAATAATATTTCCCTTATAATTAGCAATAATAAGAGATATTAAAATAAGAAAGCAAGCTGCTATTAATGAATAATATATATTTACATTTTTTCTTCTCTTTTTAGAATATTGCTCTAATAGTTTGTTTTTTAATTCAGTCTTGTAATGCCCAGAATATTCAACATCAAATAACTGAGTAAAAAGCTTATCATCGTTTTGTTTGTTCATCAAGTTGCACCTCTTTTATTAATATATCCCTTAAACTATTTATTGCTCTAAAAAACAAACCCCGTATTGCTACATCGCTTTTATTCTTTAATTTTGCTATTTCATTTAGTTTCATTTCACCAGCATATCTTAAAATAACTACTTCTCTTTGTTCTGGAGTTAGTTTCTGTAATGCTTCATTTAATATTTTTTTTTGTGAGTTTTCAATTGCAATATCTTGGGGCTGATTATTATGGTCGTATTCGAAGGATAAACTATCAATATTTATGTGATTTTTTTTCTTTCTATAATAATCATTAACTACATTAGAAGCAATTTTAAATATCCATGCTGAAAAAGGAATACCATCTTTAGCAGTATATTTATTAATATTATGTAATATCTTAAAAAAGGTTTCTGAAGTTAAATCCTCAGTAACATGTTGATTAAATGTTTTATGATAAATATACTTATAAATTCTATCAAAATATATTTCATAAAGTTGCTCAAAGGCAGCTTTGTCATTTTTTGCTTTTTCAACTAACTCTTTTTCGTCCATTTATTCAAAACTCCTTTAACTTGCATCACTCTCTTTTTATTACTATATTTATTATAACGTAACATATAATTAATTTGTTTTATGTCATAAAAATTTTTATTTCATATAATAAAATTAGAACTTAAAAATGCGAAAAATTAATGAATATTATATTATTAATACTTCTTTTGTTTTCATTAAATATTGATGCTCTTTTTTTTGGCATTAACTTTGGATTAAGAAAAATAAAAATCATATATAAATCAAAAATAATAATTTTTTTGGTATCATTCATACTCTCTCTTTCTTCATATTTATTTGGAAATATATTATCAAAAATATTTAGCATAACTCTTTCTAATATTATTGGTAGTATTTTACTTGTGTTTTTAGGATCATTTATTATTTTAAAAACATTAATTGATAACAAAAATAATAAAACTGTTTTAAACATTACTATAAAATACATTGAAATTACAATTAAAATAATAAAAGAGCCTTCAACATCTGACATAAATAATTCTGGAATAATTGAGCCTTTTGAAGCATTATTAATGTCGATTGCTTTATCGCTTGATGCTTTATCTGTATCATTTAGCCTAAGTTTATCAAAGAAAATCTCTATAATAATACCAATTTTAATACCAGTTTTTCAGTATGCCTTTATAACAATCGGTAATAAAATAGGCAGTAAAATTAAAATAAAAAATAAAAACCGAGTATTATCAATAATACCCGGTCTAATAATAATATTATTAGGACTGTTAAAGTTATAGCTCTTGACCTAAGGCTAGTTTATAAATTGCATATCCATATATTTTAGCACAAAGTAATAATCTATCAATTGAGATATATTCATTGCTTTGATGAGCTATTTCTTCATCACCTGGCATATTAGGACCAAAGGCTAATACATTTTTGGCACTACGAGCATAAGTTCCTCCACCTATAACAAGAGGTTCTTGGTTATTATTAGTATACAGTTTATAAACATTCATTAATGTTGAAACTAAAAAATGATCTCTTTCCACATATAATGGTGGTACATCACTCAGTAAAGTAAATTCCATATAGTATTTATTAGTTATTTTTTTTATTTTAGAAATTATTTCATCGGATTTTGTATCAATTGGATATCTAATATTAACTGTTAAAATTAATTGATTTTCTTTTTTCTCAATCATGCCAACATTAAAAACAAGTTGGCCAGATTTTTTGTCTTCAAAATTTATACCAAGACCTTTTCCAAATACATCATAGCCGATATATGTATTGTAGAACTCAGTAAATTTTTTTAACTGTGGGCTTATAGAACAACTATTTAATATATCTAACATAATTGATATTGCATTAATACCTTTAAAAGGTAAACTCCCATGAGCTGATACCCCTTTTGTGATAATTTCAGTAAATTTTCCATTTTCTTTTACCTCTACTTTTTCATTAAGTTGCTTTTGTCTAATTATATTATCAATTTCATTTTTATCCATAATTGCTTTAAAAAAACACTTATCTGGTACCATATTAGGCCTTTCGCCACCAATTAATACAAAATCTTCAGAAATTGGCATAGAAATTTGGAAAATCATCAAACCCTTTTCTCCTTGAATAACCGGGAAATCAGCATCTGGAGTGAACCCTATTGTTGGATATTTTTCGTGTTGAAAATAATACTCAAGACATTTTGAACCACTTTCTTCATTACCGCCAAAAATAAACCTTAAAGATCTTCCAAGTGAGATTTTTTTCTCTTGATGCAGTTTTTTAACAACATACATCCCATATAAAGCAGCAATTGTAGGTCCTTTATCATCAATTGATCCACGCCCATAAATTTTATTGTCAACAATTAATCCCTCATAAGGCGGATATATCCAATTGTCTCCTTCTGGTACTACATCAATATGACCTATTACACTTACATCTTCATTAGATACATTATATCTTCCATCTACTGCATACCCGTCCAAGTTATTTGCCTCAAATCCTAATTTTTTTGATAAATTGTAACAGTAATCTAATGCTAACCCAACACCTTCACCAAATGGTTTATTTTCTTTTGCTAAATCTTGAACACTTTTAATTTTTATCAATTCAACTGTTGAATTAATTATTTCTTGTTTTAAAAGATCAATTTCATTATCAATTAACTCTTTTACCTTATTCATTTGTCTTAAATTCTCCTTTCTTAACACTCTCTAAATATTTTAAGCAGCCCTTAAAAATAGAATATGCTAATTGGTTTTGATAATCTTCTTTACAAAGAAGATTTAATTCTTCATGGTTGGACATAAAGCCGCATTCAACAAGTATAGCTGGAACTTTAATATTTTTAAGTATGAAAATATTAATTTCTTTTGCTTGTCTATTATTTACTTTATTTTTATTAATAAATCGCAACTCTTCTTGAACTATTTCTGCTAATTGTTTCCCATAATTATTATTTTTCTCATAAAAAACCTGAGCACCATAATATCTTGCAATTGGAAAACTATTTAAATGGATAGATAAAAATATAATTGGATTGTTATTTATTATAATTTTCTTTCTATTTAGTAAATCTTGGTTCTTTTTGTTTTTTACATTCCCGTTATAAAGACCTTGATCAGTATATCTTGTTAATAAAACATCAAAGCCGAAAGCTTCAAAATAATCTTTCAGCTTTTTAGAAATTTGCAAGTTTATATCAGACTCTCTTATACCATTTGCAACAGCACCTGGATCAATCCCACCATGACCAGGGTCAATAACAATAACTTTATTTTCTATCGGCGACAAGCTAACAGCATTTAAAATTTTCTTATCATTAAATAAGGACATATAAATTATAAACAAAATCATAAAAAATAAATAAACAATCTTCCAAGCTTTCATTAGAACCTCATCAGTTTTTTATTTTATTTTTTATCATCTTCTATACTATTATTCAAATTGTTTTCTTTTAATGAATTGTATATATTAACGTAGGAGTCTTTAATTTTTTTGGAAAAAATAATTGGAACTAATGAAAGCAGAATCACTGAAATTAAAGAAATATTAAAATTTCTAGTAAATGGCTTAAGAATATTTTCACCCAAAAAAGCATATAAAAAACATGCAGGTATTGTTCCTAAAAAAGTAGCTAAAATAAAATCTTTATATTTTATTTTTGATACACCTGAGGCATAATTTATTACATCATATGGTAATATAGGCACCAATCTCAATAATAAAATAATTAAAAAACCTTTGCTTTTTATTAAATCACTAATGGCACTAGTTTTTTGGTTAATCCTTTTTTGAATATATTCCTTACCAAAATATCTAGAAAAAATAAAACCAATTGTTGATGAAAGAAGGGTACCAATTATTAGTATAATACCACCTTTTAATGTGCCAAATGTAAGTCCAGCTGCCAACATAAATACACCAGCTGGTATGAAAACAACAAAAGATTTTATAGAATATATTATCAAAAATATAATAGGGGCCCAATAACCATAATTCAGAACTACATGTTTTATATTATTAGGCGTTAATGCATGTCTTTTTTCTTCATATAGTAATATGAACAAAGAAAATATAAGTACAATTCCAAGTATTGTTATTTTTATTCTTTCTTTGATATTTACATTTTCAAACATTTATGTTGCTCCTTTTTAAGCAAAAAGCATATTTTCAATAAATAAATCATTAAATCTTTGTGAATTAGATAATTCAATATATTTTATATTATTTTTTAAATCATTAAAAAGTGCCAACTTGTCATCATCAAAAGAAGCAAGTATTGCTCCATTTCCCGCTGTATTTCCAACTGGTTTTACTTTATCTTTAAGGGGTTCAGGTATCAGCCCAATTTTTACAGCATGAGATGGATTTATAAAATTCCCAAATCCACCGGCTAAGTATACATTTTCTATATCATCAAAGGTAATATTTGCATTTTCTAATAATGTTAAGATACCTGCCGAAACTGCAGACTTTGCTAACTGAATTTCTCTAATATCCTGTTGTGTAACATATACATCATCTGTAATCTTAAATACAATTTTATTATCAATTTCAGAAAAGAATTTATTATTTTTATCAATTGCGTTTTCATCAAATTTTCCAGTGAAATCGATATACCCATTTTCAAGTAACTCAGCAATTATTGCAATAATTCCTGATCCACATATTCCAATTGCTTTTTTATTACCAATTGTAGAAACTTCAATTTCATTATTTAATATTCTAATTGAATCAACAGCACCATCTAATGCGTTCATTCCACATTTTAAAGTCGCACCTTCAAAAGCAGGGCCAGTAGCAGTTGAACAACATAATATAATATCTTGGTTACCTAAAACCATCTCTCCATTTGTCCCTAAATCAAGCAATAATGAAAATTTCTCTTGCTTATAAATCTCAGTAGCAATAATGCCAGATAAAATATCGGCTCCTATATAACCTGATACTGAATCACATATAATAACTTCAGAATTATTATTTATATTTAAATTTATTTGGTTTGCTTTAACAACTATTCTGTTTGTAAATATTGGCACAAAAGGTGCAACAGCTATTCTATGAGGATTAATATTTAACAATATATGCAACATTGTAGTGTTTCCAACTATAACAGCCTTATAAATATCTTCACTGCTTAATTTATTTCGTTTAAAAAGAATTTCTAATTCGGAATTTATTTTTTGAATTAAAGTTTTACTCAAAATATTAACCCCATTTTCATTTTGATTGCAAAAGTCAATTCTTGTAATAACATCTGCACCATAAATTCTTTGTGGATTTAAAAAAGCTTGTGCATCAACAATCTCACCTTTTAACAAATCAAGTAAATAAATAACAACTGTTGTAGTTCCAATATCTATAGCAATTGAAAATAAATTATTCACTTGTCTTATATCAATTAATTCTTTTTCATTATACACTACATAAAAGTTATTTAATTTATTATGTAGTAATTTTTCTAAAGTTTGCAATGAAATATTAATGTTTGTTCCAATATTATCTATTATTCTCTGAGATAAACTTCTTTGATCATTTAAGGTGATATCACCTAACTCTATTTCTTTAATTTTTATAGATTTATTAAGATTAATCTTATTATTATAAATATTTTTCATTATTTTTGCTTTGTTTTGGCTATTAATTATTTTTACTTCAATATTACTATCAACATTATATAGGCACGCTAATCTTATGTTGTTTTTTAATTCATCTGATGAAAGAAGTTTTTTTTCATGATTATTTGGTTCTTTTGGATTGTCAATAATAACTTTACATTTTCCACAAGTTCCATTACCACCACATGTAGCACTTATTGAAAAACCATGTCTAGATAAAATAGTATACAAATCTTCATTATGATCTACATCAAGTATACTAATTTTTTCATTTTCAATTACTTTAACTTTATACATTTGATTTACTCCTTTGAACTAAATAGTTTTTTTCTAAATTCAATAATTATTCCTGATTCTAAAATTGCTTTTAAAAATACTACAAATAAAGGCCCAATTATAAACCCCCATGTTCCAAATATTTCAACACCTGCATATATTGATATTAAAGTTGTAAAGGTTGAAATCCCAACATTTACTGCTACAATTTTTATTGAAACAAATTCTCTTAAGGCTAAAACAACAAGATACACTATTAATAACTTTACTGCAAATACATTATTACCAACAACAAAAGAAAATACAATCCAAGGAAGTAATATTATTCCTGAACCAATAATTGGTATTATGCTTAATATCCCTAACAATAAGCTAATAATTAAAGTATATGGGGCTTTTATTAATGATAACCCAATAAAACCTGATAAGAACATCATTATTGAAAGTATTATTTGTGATTTTGCATAATCAATTACTGAGTTTAAAATCTTAAAAATAATTTCTGAAGTTTCTTTGTAAATCTGTGCATTAAAGTTTTCAATAAACCATCTACTTATTTTAAATCTATCTCTAATAAAGAAAAAGGCTGAAATACATGAAAAAAACCAAATTGTGATTCCTTTTAATGTTGCTGGGATTACTTTAATAATATTTAATCCAATTGTTGCAATCTGATTTAATGCATTTGTTAATTCAGAAACAAGGCTTTGAATAATATTAATTATTGGTGTTGGTAAATCAGTATATACTGTTTTAAAACCTTTAAACAGATTGTTAAAATAATCATATAAATTAGCATAGTCAATATTTTGTAAAGCACTAATTATTTTTGAGCATTCATCAACCAAAATAAATATTCCTTCAAGAAGTAAAAATACAACAACAACGTTAAGAAGAACTATAAGCAAAATAGCACTTATTCCTCTTTTTATCTTTCGTTTGTCAAGAAACAAAACAATTGGTTCAAACACCATAGCAATTAATAACCCTAAAATAACAGGAATAAATCCTTTAATTATCCATTTAAAAAACTGGTGTCCTGCTATTGAAAGGTATGAAATAGAGTATACAAATATCGCAAATAAGATAATAAACAGAACAACTTTAATAAACTTGTTCTCAAAATATTTCTTCATAAATATTCTCCTCTTTCATAATGACCTTTTGTATATTGTGATAAATCATCTAAAGATCCTAAATCATTAATAAAATAATCAATCATAATTTCAATCTGCTCTTTGTTAGTAAAGCTAAAATCTAATCTTTTCACATTAGTATTAATATCTTTTTCATTAATTAATAAAGTTTTACAATTTAATATCTCAGTTCTATTATATTGTGTTTTTACTATTTCGAAAAGATTATCTTTTCTATCTTTTAAAAATTTCCCTAATTTATATAATTCTATTTCAGTCTCCATTAATGGTATTCTTGAAAAAACTATATATTCAACCTCTAAATTCCCATTAAAATGATTTAATCTATTTTTTGAAACCTCAAACGGTATGCAAATTCTTTTTACATTATACTTGGATAGTAATTGAACAGCATAATTATTAGTAATGTTTAAGCTATAATCTACATAAATAGAATATCCTAAATCAAAAAAGAATTTTAACTGCCCTAAATTTCTTACTAAAACTTGATTAACATTACATTCTGTTAATTTCTTATGAATTTTTTCTAATATCTCCTTATCTTTTGTAATTCTATCAAAATAGGCAATTATATTTAAATTATTTGGTTGTTGATTTTCAATAATACTATATGGTATATAATAATCTATATTTTCAATACCTTTAGTTTTATTTAATACAGTCCTAAGTTCATTTTCATTGTTAACAAGAATAGACCATTTAGTTGGTTCTCTTTTAATAATTTGTTTATTAGTTTCAGGTAATGATATTTTAATGTCTTTTTTATATTTTGAAATTATGCTTTGATAAATTTTATTAATTGCCTCCCTTCTTAATTGATTAAGTTCTGAAACTTTCAAAAAACTTTTATCCTGAAGTTGAATATTGATATTCCTTACTTTAATATTTGTATCTCCTAATTTTTTTAATGATTCTGCAACCTTTTGTTTAGTTAACTCTGCTTTTTCAGATTTTTGAACTACTTGACCAATGACTTCTATTGTTACATCATCAAATTTAGCAATCAATCTTACTTTTTCATTTAATTTAATAAAAATATCAAAATCTACACTTATAGAAATATCTTGCTTTTCTAAGTTCTCTTCTATTTGTTTTATAAGATTTGAGCTTTTAACTAAAAATATCTTTCCCTTTTTAAATTTTTGATTTAGTAATGCAAAGCGACCTTTATTAATAACACAATGATATTTACTATTATTTAGTCCTTTTAAATTATTGTTTATTTCTATAACAATTTCATTTTGATTATTTCTAAGAGCAATAATGTCTCCATTATTTAGATTCTTATTCGTATTAAAAATTAACTTATTATCAAGAATTTCATAATCTCCAATATAAAGCCCTGTATTATTTGGTGCTTCTTTGTATAAAAGATTTTCAATTTTCTTATTATAAAGATATCCATTTGAGAAATTCCCTCTATTAAAAACTATCATAAGTTTATTCCGATCTTCATTTGAAATATTTATTTCACCAAAATTATAATACATGTCTATATACTTACGATATATAGATGTAACAGTATATACATAATATTTATCCTTCATTCTTCCTTCAATTTTTAATGAATCAACACCACTTTTTATTAACTCTGGCAAACTATTTAATAATGATATATCTCTTGTTGAAAGTAAAAATCCATCATCAATTTTATTTAAATTATTATCAAGTATTTGATATCTCATTCTACAAGGTTGAGCACATTTGCCTCTATTACCACTTCTTTGCCCTACAATACTACTAAAAAGACATTGTCCAGAGTAACAAAAACATAATGCACCGTGAATAAAAATCTCCAATTCGATATCAGTTTCTTTTTTTATATTTCTAATTTCATTTAAACTTAATTCTCTTGCAAGAACAACTCTTTTAAAGCCTAATTCTTTTAATAAATTCACACCTTCGGAATTATGCACAGTCATTTGAGTACTAGCATGCAAGTTGATATTTGGTACATTATTTAGTAGTATTTTGCTAATGCCTAAATCTTGAACAATTATACCATCTATTCCTTGATTATAAGCATAATTTACTAAATCAATGGCTTTTTCTATTTCATCGTTAAATATTAATGTATTAAATGCAAGATAGATCTTTCTTTTACGTAAATGGCAAAAATTGATTGCTTCAATTAAGTTTTCTTTTGTAAAATTTTTTGCATTAGCCCTTGCTGAGAAATTCGATAATCCTATATATACAGTATCAGCTCCTGCTTTGACTGCTGCTATTAATTCATCCATACCTCCTGCTGGTGAGAGGAGTTCAATCTTTTTCATATTTATCACCCTTATATTTTAAATAAAAAAAGGGGATAATTCCCCCTATAAATTATCTATCATCAAATGTATTGATAAAATCATTCAGTTCCTTTTTTGTTGTTAATAATTCGTCTTTGAGTCTATCTATTTCTTGATTTTTTTCATCTATTATTTTATTTAATTCTTCTACTTTTTGTTTATATTCCTCAATTTGATTTAATAATTTTTGATTTAATTCTTCTTTTTCTTTCATTTGAGAATTATATGTATTAACAATCTGTTCGTTTTCACATTTAATTTTAATATTGTCTTCTAATAGTTTATCTATCTGATTAATCTTATCATTACATTCATTTAAATGCTTAAAATACTCATCAGCAATTAATAATGAGGCTAATACGGCCATTAATGCTGTTGATAATCTCGGTTCTGAATTCATAACTTCGTTCATCTTTTTATTAACATAATTTGATAGTTTTAATATATATTCATCATCTTCATCAGTTTTAAGCATATAGCTCATTCCAGCTATTTTTACTTCTATTCTTTTTATTTCATCCATGCCAAAATTTCTACCTCATATTATGTTTTACTATTATTATAGATATTTTTACGGTTTATTTCAATTATTTAATAGTATTTAATTATTCAATAATGTAAAATTGAGAAAATACATATTTTAAATTATGTCGATAATCTCTTTTAATAGTTTTGTAAAAATACCTTCTGATTTCTTTGCTATTTCGAAAACTTCTTTATCTGTAAGTATTTGATCAAGTATACCAGCAGCCATGTTAGTTATACATGATATCCCAAGTACTCTCATCTTAAGCTGCCTTGCTGCAATAACTTCTGGTACAGTCGACATACCTACAGCGTCTGCACCTAAAGTTTTTAACATTCTAATTTCTGCAGGAGTTTCAAAAGATGGACCTTTCAAAAAAGCATATACTCCTTCCTTATATTCAATGTTATTTTTATTGTAAATTATTCTTGCTTTTTCTATAAGTTCTTGATCATATGCATAAGTCATATCAAAAAATCTTTCACCAAAATCTAATGCATCTTTTCCTATAGCAGGATTTTCATTTGAAAGATTAATATGGTCATTAATAATCATTAAATCCCCAGGCATTAATTTACTTGATATTCCTCCTGCTGCATTAGTAACAATAAGTTTATTAACACCTAACAATCCAATTGTTCTTATTCCAATTACAACATCATTAATTGAATAGCCTTCATAAAGATGAAAACGGCCTTGAAATACTGCTATATAGCGATTTTCCAATTGTCCACATATTAAATTCCCTTTATGTCCTTTTGCTGTTGATTTTGGAAAATTAGGTATTTCTGAATAAGGTATTATTACTCTATCTTCTATGTATTCAGCAAAATTACCAAGTCCACTTCCTAATATTATAGCAATATCAGGTATTTTATTAATTTTGTTTTTTAAATATTGAACAGATTCCATTACTTTTTTAAAATACATAAATCTTTCCCCTTTACTTTTAATATATATAATGGCTGCCCATTTTGAGCAGCCATTACTGTATTAACTATTTCAACTCTGTTGGTATTTTTACCTTTCCAGCTTTTATATTTTTTATTATATCATTTATCTTATTTACAATATCCTTTGGTATACTCTTTGAGAATGAAATTCCAACACCATTATTCATAACATCAAAGTAATGTATACCACTTTTGAATTTTCCTTGATAAGTATCTTTAATAACAGAATATGTTGCAACGTCAACCTTTTTTAGTGATGAAAGCAAAACTGTTTTTGGTGATAAATAACTCTGATCAGCGTCGCATCCAACAGCGTATACTCCCTTTTCCTCAGCTGCTTTAATTACACCAATACCTGATTGTCCTGCTACCTGATATACAAAATCAGCACCTTCAGAGATTTCAGTTAATGCCACTTCCTTACCTGATGCTGGATCATCAAATTTCCCAGTATATTTGATTATAACTTTTGCATTTGGAATTTGATTCAATACACCAGCTTTAAATCCAGCAATATACCTATTAACTGGAGGAATTGCCATTCCTCCAACAACGCCAAAAGTATTTTTTCCTGTTGTTTTGCCGAATTTAGCTTTTTCAAGTAATGCTATAGCATTACCAACAAGATATCCACCTTGCTCCTCTCTAAATAAAGCAGAAGCAACATTTTTAATATTTGAGATATCAGAATCGATAATTAAGAATTTTGCTTTTGGATATTTTTGAGCAACCTCAACAACGGCATCATGCATTAAAAATCCAACAGCAATAATTAAATCATAATTTTCACGTGCTAATTTTGATAAGTTTGGAATATAATCTGTCATTTGTTTTGATTGAATAAGAGTTGCTTTAATTTTTAAATCCTTTTCAGCTCTTTTCATTCCTTCATAAGCTAATTGGTTGAAGCTTCTGTCATTAACACCACCAATATCAGTTACAAGTGCAATTTTAAAATTAGTCTTTTTTGAAGAAGAATTTGCTAAAGATACTGATAATAGAGAAGAAATGATAAAAATTAGTGCAAGTAAAATACTGATAATTGATTTGAATCTCTTCATTTTAAATACCTCCAATGTTAAATTATTAGCTATAAGCGAACGATATATATTTTTGATCACATATAAATTATATTTGATTTTTATGTATTAAATCAAGTAGTTATTTATTTTTCCTTATAAATTTAAATTTACATTAATATATTATAATAAAAACATTATAAATGATATTAAGGTATAATGTTCGTATATGTAGGATTCTTTGAGCCAATGGAGACTGTTTCTTC
>JBGGOQ010000020.1 GCA_041320695.1 Caldicellulosiruptoraceae bacterium PP1
CCAAGTATAAAAATATTTTTGATATCATTAAAGGTAATTAATACAATTAATAAAAGAAGAATAAAAAATCCAATTGTATGAATCATTGCCTCTTTTTCTCTATTAAATGGTTTACCCATAACAGCTTCGTATAAATAGAATATGAATCTACTTCCATCTAAAGCAGGGAAAGGTATTAAATTCATTACACCAAGGTTTACAGAAATAAGTTGCATAAGCCAAAGTACATTTATGACACCACTTAAAAAGTCTTTTTTAAATCCAGCATTTGCAGCTTGACCCATTGTTTTCACCATTCCTACAGGCCCCATTACCTCTTTGAAAGACACTTTACCACCTAACATTAAACCCAAGCTATAAAGAGTTTCCTTTATTTCAACAAATGTTGAAACAAACCCATAATATAAGCTGCTACTAAAACTCTTTTGTGAAATATAAGGTGCTATACCTACTCTTTTTGATTTAGTAATAGGGTCATATTTAGGGAACATATCAAACGAATAGATCTTATTATTACGTTCTACATCAATTGTTAGCTTAGAATCCTTTTTTATTAAATTATGAATTGCCAATTCAAAGCTTACTTGATCCCATATATATATTGGTGAATTATCAATTTTTACAATTTTATCACCAGGTCTTATTCCTGCTTGGTAAGCTGGCATATTTTTCTCTACGTTTTTTATTACATTAGTTCCAAATCCAAAGGCATAGCCAAAATAAAGCATTATTCCTATTGCTAATACAAAATTCATTATTGGACCCATCAATACCATTAAAATTCTTTTATATACTGAACTATTGTTTAAGGCTCTTGGATGGTCAACATCTTTATCTTCACCTAAAGGCTTTACATAGCCACCTATCCAAAATAATCTGACAGAATATTCTGTTTCCTTTCCTTTTATGCTAAAGAGCTTTGGACCAAATCCTATTGCAAACTCTTCAACATAAATGCCTGAAAGTTTGCACACTATGAAGTGTCCAAATTCATGAATCAAAATAACAACAGAAATTGCAATAATGGATATTATTAAAGTCAATTCTAAAACCACCTTTCTAATTTCTCAATAACATACCTTCTTGCCCAGTTATCAACAATTAAAATATCTTCTATATTTTCAATTTTATTTCCTTGGTAATCATTTAATGCTGATTCAATTACGTCCGCAATCATACCAAATTTAATTTTACCTTCTAAAAATTGCTGAACTGCAACCTCGTTTGCACCATTCAAAACTATTGGATATCCTTCCCCTTTTTCTGCACATTGATAGGACAGTTTTAACAATTTAAATGTTTCAATATCAGGTCTTTCAAATGTTAAAGATGAAACTTTTGCAAAATCTAACTGTTCAATTACGCTTTTTTGCCTTTCTGGATAAGTTAATGCATATTCAATCGGAAGTCTCATATCAGGGTTTGATAATTGTGCTTTAATTGAATTATCATTAAACTCAACCATTGAATGAATTATACTCTGTGGGTGAACTATAACATCAATCTTATTTATATTCATTTCAAAAAGCCACATAGCTTCAATTACTTCAAATCCTTTATTAATTAGCGTTGCTGAATCAACAGTAATCTTTTTCCCCATAGACCATGTCGGATGTTTTAGAACCTCATCAACTGTTGAATTATATATTTCATTATTTTTCTTCCCTCTAAATGGACCACCAGAAGCAGTCAAAATTAATCTTTTTACATTATTAATATCTTCTCCAACAAGGCATTGAAATAAAGCACTATGTTCTGAATCAACTGGAATAATATTTGTTAAAAAATCTTTTATTAATTTATTTATTATTTTCCCTCCAGTAACCAATGCTTCTTTATTAGCCAAAGCAATTGTTTTTTTATTTTTAATTGCCTCAATAGTTGGAACAAGTCCTATAATACCTACAACAGAATTTAAAACAATATCTGCAGCTTCAATTGTCGCAACTTCTATTAGCCCTTCAATACCAGTTACTATTTTTGTTTTTTTGCTATAATCCTTCAATAAATTATATTTTTCTTTATCCATAATACACGCAATCTGTGGATTAATCTCATCTATTTGCTTTTTTAGTAATTCAGCATTGCTATAAGCCGCAATTCCAATAATTTCTATATCAAGTTTTTTTGCAACATCAATAGTTTGTAATCCAATCGAACCTGTTGATCCAAGTATACTTACTCTTTTTTTCATAGGTAATTCTCCTTGCTGCAACTTATATAATATTGATAATTCTTAATAAATAAACCAAAGGTGTTACAAGTAATAAGCTGTCAAATCTATCTAATACTCCTCCGTGACCGGGTAGAATCCAACCAAAATCCTTTTTGTTATTTTCACGTTTTATCATAGAAGCAAATAAATCTCCAATTTGTGCTGTAATAGAAACAACAATAGAAATAAACAATATTTTAAAAATATATATTGTATTTAATTCAAATCTATTGTAAATAAATTCAAATAAAACAACTGCAATTAAACCACCTAATAGCCCTCCAAAAAAACCTTCTACACTCTTTTTAGGACTAATATTTGAACATAGCTTATTCTTTCCAAAATTAATACCAATAAAAAAAGCAAATGTATCAACACCCCAGCAAATCATATATGGAAGCCATATAAGTAAATCACCTTTCTCAAGACCTCTCAAGTAATACAAAAGGCCAAGAGTAATAGGTATATAAGCAAAAGAAAATACAACATATACAATCTTTTTTGCAGAAATATTATTCTTTACAACATAATAAGAAGTTACAATTAAAAATGATAAAAATACTATAAGATAATCGTAAATAATAATATTATTAATAATTATTATTGAGCTTGTAATAATAGATAAGGCAATTATTTCATTTTCAATATTAAGGGTTTTTAACAATTCAGATATTGCAATTACTGACACAGCTAAAAGAAATACCTTTAAATATATGCCTCCAAAGAAATTAACCAAAAATATTAATAGTATTCCAAAAATAGCTGTCAAAACTCTATTTCTCATGAAAAAACCTCCGAATCTATATTCAGTCAGACACCACCAAACCTTCTGTTACGTAAATTATAGTCATCAATTGCTTTTAATAGATCTTCTTTTTTAAAATCTGGCCAAAGAACATTCGAAAACCAAAATTCTGAATATGAAATCTGCCATAATAAAAAATTTGATATTCTCATTTCACCACTTGGCCTAATTAATAAGTCAGGATCTGGGATATCCTTCGTCCATAAATAATTTGAAAATAATTCTTCATTAATATCATTTAAATCAATTTTATCATTTTTTATGTCCATTGCCAAACGTTTTACAGCATCAATAATTTCTGTTCTTCCACCATAGTTAAGTGCGATAACAGTACATAGCCCTGTTCTATTTTTGGTTTTTTCTTGAGCATTTAAAATTCTTCTTTGAATATCATAATCTAATTTTGTAATATCACCTATTACTCTAATACTTATTTGAGTTTTTTGAATTAAATTTTCTATCTCTTTATCAAAAAATTCTCTTAATAAATTCATAAGGTTATTAACTTCCTCTTTGGGTCTTTTCCAATTTTCTGTTGAAAATGCATATACTGTCAAGTACTTTATTCCTATCTCATCAGCAAATAAAACAATTTCTTTAAGTTTTTGAGCACCAAATCTATGGCCTGCCATTCTTGGAAGTCCTCTCTTTTGAGCCCATCTTCCGTTACCATCCATAATGATTGCTATATGTTTAGGTAAATTTGTATCTTTTAATTTATCTATTTTTTTTCTTTTTAAAAACTCAAACATACAAAACCCTCCATATAAAAAATAACGCGGGAATTTTAAACCCCGCATTATATATTCTAAACTTCCATAATTTCCTTCTCTTTTGATTGAAGTAGCTTATCTATTTGGTCTATGTATTTATCGTGTAGTTTTTGCACGTCATTTTCTGTATCTTTAAGATCATCCTCTGTGATTTCATTATTTTTTTTCATTTTCTTGTATTCTTCCATCGTATCTCTTCTAATTGTTCTTATTGCTACTTTTGCTTCTTCTGCTAATTTCTTTACTTGTTTCACCAATTCTTTTCTTCTTTCTTCTGTTAACTCAGGAAATACTAATCTTATAACCTTTCCATCATTTATTGGATTAATTCCTATATCAGCCTTCTGAATGGCTTTTTCAATTTCTTTTAGCATTTTTACATCCCATGGTTGAATTACAATTACTCTTGCTTCAGGAACTGTAATAGATGCAGTCTGTGGAATTGGAGTCATTGCACCATAATAATCAACTGTAATCCTATCTAATATATGAGGATTTGCTCGACCTGCTCTGACATTTGTAAATTCACTTTTTAATGTTTCAATTGTCTTTTTCATTTTCTCTTCAGCTAATTGAATAGGTTCAGCCATTTATAACTCCTCCTTAACATCAACTTTAGTTCCAATATTTTCACCTTGAACAACCTTTAATATATTTCCTTTGGAAAGTTCAAAAACAATTATTGGTATTTCATTGTCCATGCACATAGATGTTGCAGTAGAATCCATAACTTGGAGCCTTTGATTTAATACGTCCAAATATGTTATAAAATCGTATTTTTTAGCATTTGGATTTATTTTAGGATCACTGTCATAAACCCCGTCAACCTTCTTGGCAAGTAAAATAGCTTCTGCTTCTATTTCTGCTGCTCTTAGTGCTGCAGCTGTATCTGTTGAAAAGAAAGGATTACCTGTGCCACAAGCAAAAATTACTACACGTCCTTTTTCTAAGTGTCTTATTGCTCTTCTACGAATATAAGGCTCTGCAATTTGTCTCATTTCTATAGCACTTTGAACCCTTGTCGGTATACCTTTTTTTTCGAGTGCATCTTGTAATGCTAATGAATTTATTACTGTTGCTAACATACCCATATAATCTGCAGTTGCTCTGTCAATACTTTCGGCACTTCTTCCTCTAAAAAAATTACCACCTCCCACAACTACAGCAACCTCTACACCAGCATCCTTTAATAAAACTATTTCATCTGCTATTGAGTTAATAACTGATTGGTCAATTCCAAAACCTTTTTCTCCACCTAAAGCTTCACCGCTTAATTTTAATATTACCCTTTTGTATTTTAGTTCAACCATAATTATTCCCTCTCTTATCTATTTTACATATTTATCAAAGTTTTTTAAAGTGTTTACTCAAAAAAAAGGAACACTACAAAAAAGTGTTCCTTTTTTTATTTTAGCAAGATTCTACTTTTTCAATACCTTCTCCTCTTTCAAAACGAGCAAAACGTCTAATGACAATGTTTTCACCAATCTTTGCTATCTTTTCAGTAATTAAATCTTTAATTTTTATATCTGGATTTTTTATCCATGCTTGTTCAAGAAGGCATACCTCTTCGTAGAATTTTTCGATTCTGCCTTCAACAATTCTATCAACAACCTGTGCTGGTTTCCCTTCATTTAATGCTTGTTGTCTTAATATAGCTTTTTCCTTCTCAATAACTTCTTGTGAAATCTCTTCACGTGAAACATATTTTGGGTTTGCAGCAGCAATTTGCATAGCAATGTCTTTTGCTAATGCCTTGAATTCTTCATTTCTTGCAACAAAGTCAGTTTCACAGTTAATTTCAACTAAAACACCAATTCTCCCATTTCCATGAATGTAGCTTTCAACTACACCTTCAGCAGCAACTCTTGATGATTTCTTTGCAGCCTTTGCAAGTCCTCTTTCTCTTAAAAGCTCAATAGCTTTTTCCATATCGCCGTTTGAGTCAGTAAGAGCCTTTTTGCAGTCCATCATACCTGCACCAGTTTTTTCTCTAAGTTCTCTTACCATTTCTGCACTAATCATATCAAAAACCTCCTAAAGTTTCTCTTCTTTTGAGTGGGTTTTTATATTTATTATTCTTCAACTGAATCGTCAAATTCAACGTCAATTTCAGTAGTATCTTCAACTTCTGAAGTTTCTACCGCAGGAGTATTCTGTTCACCTTCATTAGCTTCAATAACAGCATCAGCAATCTTAGCAGTAATTAATTTAACAGCTCTAATTGCGTCATCGTTTCCTGGAATAACATAATCAACTTCATCAGGATCACAGTTGGTATCAACTATCGCAACTATTGGAATACCAATCTTTTTTGCTTCTAATACAGCATTTCTTTCTTTCTTAGGGTCTACTATATAGATTAAATCAGGAATTTTTTCCATATCTTTTATTCCGCCAAGGTATTTAAGAAGTCTATCTTTTTCTTTCCTAAGAAGGTTAACTTCTTTCTTTGGAAGCAATTCAAATGTGCCGTCTTCTTCCATTTTTTGAAATTCTTTTAGTCTTGCAATTCTTGTCTTTATAGTTCTAAAGTTTGTAAGCAGACCACCAAGCCATCTTTGGTTGATGTAATACATACCACATCTTTCGGCTTCTTCTTTCACTGTATCCTGAGCTTGCTTTTTTGTACCAACAAAAAGAATTTTTTTACCTTCTTGAATTTGTGATTTTACAAATTCATAAGCTTCGTCCATCTTCTTTACAGTCTTTTGTAAATCAATAATATAAATACCATTTCTTTCTGTGAAGATGTACTCAGCCATTTTAGGATTCCATCTTCTTGTTTGATGTCCAAAGTGAACTCCTGCTTCAAGTAATTGTTTCATTGATAATACTGGCATTTTTTTACCTCCCATTCGGTTTTTTTGAGTATTGGATGTAAGGCTTTTTGCCCACCGAAGATTTCCAATCTCTTTTATTATTAATTAAACCTATGATATTATAGCACATCGTTTATTTTTATACAATAACCTTTTAAATTAATCACATATACCTGCACAGTGAATGCTTCTTCCCAACATCTTTCATGCCAATAGGAACCGTTCCCGGTGGCTCATTTTGGGGCAGAAAGAACCATCCCCGGTGGCTTATTGTCATAAATGTTCACATAGAATAACAAATCTGATATAATAGTTTTGCAAAACCCTAATTTTTTATTTATAGGTTTTAAAACCCCAAAAAAAGGAGAAGAAATTTCTTCTCCTCCTTTTTTTATATAGCTTTTATGCCTTTTTCTTTTGTGCTTATCCTTACTACTTCTTCTATTGTTGAAATAAATATTTTGCCATCACCAGCAGTGCCACTTGAACAACACTCAATAATTAAATCAATGACTTTATCAACATCTTGGTCGTTCACAACAAGCATCACCATTATCTTTGGAAGTAAATCAACTCTATATGAACCTGCTCTCCATTCAAGATTTATGCCTTTTTGTATCCCTCTACCTTTTACCTTATATACTGTCATCCCAAAAAAACCATTCTTCTCAAGACAATCTTTAAGCTCATTTAAGCTTTCTTCTCTAATTATTGCCTCAATCTTTTTCATTATTTACACCCCCAAATTTATATTCCACCATAAGCTTCTTCACCATGTTGTGATATATCAAGTCCAACAACTTCTTCTTCTCTTTTTACAGCAAGTCCAATTGTCTTATCAATAACTTTAGCTAATATAAATGTAACAATAAATGAAAATGCCCAAGAAATAATAACTGATAATATTTGAACAAAGAACAATTTATAATTTCCATATATTAATCCATCAGCACCTGCAGGATTTACAGCTTTTGAGGCAAAGATTCCAGTTGCAATAGCTCCCCATGTACCACCCATACCATGGCATGCCCAAACATCAAGTGATTCATCAAGTTCAAGCTTTTCACGCAATAATATAAAATAATATGAAATAATTGAAGCAATAGCACCAATAACAATTGCCCACTTTACATCAACATAACCAGCTGCTGGAGTTATTGCAACCAAACCGACCACAGCACCTGTGGCAATTCCAATTGCACTTGGTCTTCTTCTAATCCATGATATTACCATCCAGCTCAAGGCTGCTGAAGCTGCTGCAACATTTGTTGTTAAAAATGCGTTTACACCTATTCCATTTGCTGCTAAACTGCTTCCTCCATTAAATCCAAACCAACCAAACCATAACAAAACCGCTCCTATTATTGTAAATGGTATATTATTAGGTTCAATAGTAATTTTGCCAAACCCTATTCTTTTTCTAATCACTAAAGACATAGCTAATGCTGAAACACCGGCTGTAATATGAACAACTGTTCCACCTGCAAAATCAAGTGATCCAAGTTTTCGAAGAAACCCGTCTGTTGACCAAACCCAATGAGCAACTGGATTATACACAATTGTAGACCAAAGCAATGTAAATATAACAAAACTTGAAAACTTAATTCTTTCTACAAATGCTCCAACAATTAATGAAGGTGTAATAATTGCAAACATCATCTGAAATATTGCAAATAAAAGATGTGGTATGTTAGATGCATAATGGCTATTTGCATTTAATCCTACATTATTAAACAAAACCCATTTAAAGCCACCAATAAAACCATTACCTTTTCCAAATGAAAGACTATATCCATACAAAACCCATTCAATACTTATTAATGCAACTGTTACAAAGCACATTGTAAATGTTGAAAGTAAATTCTTTCTTCTCACCATACCACCATAGAAAAGACCAACTGCTGGAGTCATTAGCATAACTAATGCAGATGAAATCAAAACCCATACAATATCAGCACTATTCATAATACAAACACCCCCAATTTTTTATTTATAGATTTTAAAACCCCTAAATGCAAAATGGGGACATACCTAAATTGGTATGCCCCCATTGGCTTAATTTGATTTTATCAAAATCAAATTCAATTGTCAATATTTTTAAGATACCATTATCTCTTTGAAAATTGTGGTGCTCTTCTTGCTTTCTTAAGACCATATTTCTTTCTTTCAACCATTCTTGGATCTCTTGTAAGATATCCAGCTTTTTTAAGAACTGGTCTTAGTGTTGGATCAGCAATAACAAGTGCTCTTGCTATACCATGTCTTACAGCACCTGCTTGACCTGTAAATCCGCCACCTTTAACTTTCGCAATTACATCAAATTTGCCTAAAGTATTTGTTAATGTTAATGGTTGTTTTACTATTATTTTTAGTGTTTCTAATGGGAAGTATGCTTCCATTTCTTTATCATTAACAGTTATCTTACCTTTTCCTGGTGTAATCCATACCTTTGCAACAGATGTCTTTCTTTTTCCTGTTGCATAATATTTAACCTGTGCCACTTTAATATCCTCCCCTTAACTTATATTTCAAGAACTTCAGGTTTTTGTGCAGCATGAGGATGATTTGGTCCTTTGTAAACCTTAAGCTTCCTCATGAATCTATCTCTTAATCTATTCTTTGGAAGCATTCCTCTAACAGCAATCTCAATAGCTTTTTCTGGATGCTTTTCTAATAGCCTACGGTAAGTTACAAATTTATAACCACCAACATATCTTGTATGGTATCTGTAACCATCATTATCAAGTTTTTTACCTGTAAGTAATACCTTTTCTGCATTTATAATTATTACATAGTCACCTGTATCAACATTGGGTGTAAAATATGGCTTATTTTTACCTCTTAATATTACAGCTACTTTTGCTGCTATTCTTCCAAGTGGTTTACCTGCAGCATCGATAACGTACCACTTTTTTTCTATCTCATTTGGTTTTGCAAGGAAGGTTTTCATCTTGCTCAGTTACACTCCTTTTAAAAATTTTTCATTTATACAATTAACTTTCTAAACTCGGGGCCTATTTCAAAACATTATTATTCTAATATATAATAATACCAGTGTCAATTAGTTGGGCAAATATTTTTATTCTCTGACTAAGGATCTACTCAACAAAAATGCAATCCATTCACGTGTAGCTGAATTTGTAAACTTCAAACTCTTTATTTCCGATTGCTTTAGAATTTTATTATCAATTGCTGCATTAATAAACTTATACGAAAAATAACTTGCACCTTCTATTTTTTTACTGCTACCTTCCTTTAGTTTTAGTGCCTTTACAACCATAACAATTGCTTGTTCAAAAGTAACATTTCCTTTTGGATTAAATATTAGATTACCCTTCTTATCTTTGAAACCTGTTATAATATTACTTTTGTAAAGTGTTTCAATCTCATCCTTTGCCCAAGAGTTTTTAATATCATTAAAAGAATATTTAGAGAATTTTTCTTTTTGTATATCCAATACCGACATCAACATTGCAGAAAATTCTTCTCGTGTTATGAAGCTTTTTGGTTTAAATGTACCATCCTTATACCCATTAATTTTTCCAATATCATAAAGATGTCTTATATACCTTTCATATTGTGATGTTGAAATATCGCTAAAAGGTTTTTCTTTTCCACTTACATCCTCTAATATCACTCTTACTGGTATAATAAACATTGATTGTGGTATTAAAATATAGTCTTTTTCATCGTTTGAAATTTTTTTATCGCTATAAAAAACCTTTAGTGAATTGTCACTTTCTCTAATAAATCCTTTTATGAAATAGTTCTTATTACTCTCATATTTTAGCTTTATAAAAATATTTTGAGAGCCTTTATAGTTGTATTCAATAGTGCATCTTGGAGATGCAAATATATATGAAAACGTTAATAATGAAATAAATATTACAATAAAAGAAATAAATTTCTTCAATTAGTCCACCTCTTTTAATATACGATTTAATAAACCTAGTATATATTCACGGGTAGCTATTTCATTTGCCGGAAACACTGACTTCTCAAAAAGCCAGCCTTTTGATGATGCTTTTTTTATTGATTCTTGGTAATTTTCTTCCACATTATTTAAATTAATACCTATATTATCTTTTACTGTTATAATATTTGATGTATAAATTTCGTAAAATCTTACCAAGATATCAACAGCTTCTTGTTTAGTTAACATATTATCTGAAGAAGAATCAATTATCCCTGCTTTTATTGCTTTTGAGACTAACATATTGTCTTTGGTAAAGCTACCTAATCGCTTATACGTGGCAAAATATACTAAATAAGTGGCCAATTCATTTCTTGTCACACCTTTTGTTGGTTGAAGTGATGCATTTGTATCATCATTATTATATCTATCTAAAAGTTCATATATGTTCATAGCATATTTACTTGTAATAATATCATTATAATAATCAGATTTCTCAAGAACAAACGCTTGTGGATTTGAAAGTTTAAAATTATAGCTACTATCTTTTTGAATATAATTTAGTAATCTATCCCATTTTGCTAAAGTCTTATTAAATAGGTTGGGATATGTTTTTTTACTTTTGATTAAACTATTTAATGTTACATCAATAGCCTTATTAAAATAATCTACATTTATTTTTTTAATATTATCATTTACAGAAAAATCTACGTCATATATGTTTGAAGCTTTATTTGGAAATATTAAATAATCTGGGTTTTTGATAAATGATAACTGCACGTAAACCTTGCTTAAATTGCTCTGTGAAGATAGCTTCTTTAAAACATCTACATCAATAGCTTGCGGTGAAAAACTTATTGTAGAATCATCTAATTTTATAAGTACTGTCTTATTTAAAGAAATTACTGATTTTAATACATCCAATCTAACCTTAAATGTAAATCTTCTTATTGATGAGTCATTCCTCTTTGTAAAATCAATAATTAAATCATCAAAATCAGTTGCAGTGTTAGTATATTTATAACTTACTTCTATAATCATCTGTTTTAAAGTAGCATCTTCATTTGTAATAATTGGCAAAGTGTAGTCAACTGTTGAATTATCACCAAAATAATCATACTCAGATAAATCTTTTTTAGTTGTAAAAGAAATTACATATGAAGCCTGAGACCTCTGATTATCTTCAGAAACCGAATAAATTTTTGCATAATATCTTGTGTTAGGCTTTAAGTTAGATACCTTTAAGCTTGTAGCATTAACTTCTGATTGATATTCTTTATAACTTTGGAAAGTAGGATTATTATCAATTTGAATTATATATGTTCTCCCATCTTCTGATGTTTCCCAAACGAATAGGCAATAATCAATACCAATTTCTTTTATTCCAAAAGCTAAAGGTTCTTTAGGTGGCGGAACATTTGTTGTTCTTGCATATACAGGGTTTGAATACTCTGAATAAATCTTTTGATTATCTTTGATTATATAGCTCCTGATTCTAATACCATATAATGTCGCAGGCTTTAAATCTTTTACAACATAATAGCAAGTATTATTATAGAGATTAATATCCTTGGCTGCAGGAACAAAAGAAGCATCAATTGTTTTCCATGAATTAACATTCTGGGTGTTATCATTTATTTGTATTTCATAATAAACATTATCATAGTATTTCCATTGCACCGAAATATAATTGTAACTAACAGCCAAAACAGTTAAATCATCTACAGTAGGTGGCTTTGATGGAACAACAATTCCCTGTGAAGGTAATGTTGTTGCAAAAGCAACATTAGACGGTTCTGAATAAACCGATTGGTTGTTCACAATTCTATAAGTTCTTAAATAAAATACATATCTTGTATTAGGATTTAAATCAATAAATGTATATTTAATTTTGCCATCAAAATCTATTTGTGGATTTCTTATTGTTTGGCTTTGTTCAGGTAATATTGAAGAAGGATTTGTAATATCCATTCCATAGGTATACTTAGCAACACTAATATTATAAAAAACACTATTGTCAATAATATTTGTTCCAGGTATAAAAATTGGGTCCCATTTTAGTGATACTGTTGTATCTGTATAAGAAGATATATATATTGATTCTGGCACTGTTGGAGGTCCAATTTCACCTGATAATGTATATGATATAGCTATAGATGGAGCAGATTCGGTATAGATATCAGTATTTTTATCATAATCAAAGAATTTTTTCTTTGCAATTACCTTAAAAACATAGACTGTGTTTAATTCAAGGTTAGTAATATCAATTTGGTAATAATTTGTGTCTTTACCATAAACATCTTTTAGAATATCAGAGTCTTTCATTTGATAGTTATTTAAAATTAATTGATAGCTTGAATCAGGTTCAGACAATTTTTTTAAGTAGAAATCATAATAAACATCTGTATCAGTTGGCTTTTTGAAAGTTAATTTTATTTTTGTAGTATCAATAGGAAAGGCATTAAATTCCTCAACCGAAGGAGGATTATACGGCAATACATAAGGATGTACATATAAATCCCTTGACCTTACTGTAATGTTGTTGCCCAAACTATCTAATACATCAACTTGAACTCTAAAGAAAACCTCATCATTTATTCCCACAGACACAAAAAATTCATTTATGTTTCCCGAAACAATCCCTATAAGTTGTGGTATTTGGTTTTGGCTTCCTTTGTATATCTCATATTTGCTATTTGAAGCATTGCTAACGCCAAGCCATTTAAGCCTAACAATTTCGTTATTAAGTCTTACTGCATCAGCTTGTATATATGTAGTAGTCTCAGCAATGTCAAGGTTATCAGGATATCTATATATTATTTCAGAAGGTAAATTTCTTGGCTGGACTTTTACATAATATACACTACTCGGAATTAGATTTACTGCAGTATACTTTAATTTTTTATTTGGTAATATTTCAACTCTACCACCAAGAGGCTGGCTTTGGAGTTGGGTTATTTTGCTTCCATCAATTTGAAACCTTGTTGGTGTAGTAAAACTTATATCTTTTGAAACATATATATCATAGTCGAGTCTAAGATTATTATAGTAAACATCATCCCATACAATATCTATTGAAGATTCTGAGTTTGTAGTAGCTTCAACAAAAATTGGTGTTAAGAATGTTATTGTATTAGAAAAGGCAGAAAAATTAATAACAGTTCCTTGATTATTTGGCAGCTCAGTTATCTTGGCAGATCTAACTCTAGCATAATATACAGTACCACTTTTAAACTTTTGATTATTTGGAGGTAAAGTAATCATTTTATAGGTAATTGTTTTTGAACTTTGATTATAAGTTAAATATGGGTCATTTGGATAAACAATCTGTCTCTGATTTAATGCCGAAATACTATCACCAGCATAGAGTTCAAAATAATTAATATCTGTTAAAGCCCCATCAAATTTCCATGAAATATTAACAGCAATAGTTCCATCAGTTGATCTTTCAATATATGGCTTATTGTTTAGCTTTGCTATATCAAGCTGATAGGGTGGGTATACAAATACCTCATCAGCAAATACAAAGTCTATATAGTTAAAATTTATAGATAAAAAAGCAGCAAGTAATAATATTGAAATAAGTCTTTTCATTTTCTA
>JBGGOQ010000021.1 GCA_041320695.1 Caldicellulosiruptoraceae bacterium PP1
AGGTTTACAGTGTTCCCGGTGCAACAACTCTTGGATATTTATTATTAGCATATGAACTATTCCCAAATGCTTTTCAAGAGAAATTAAACATTCCAGAAAGTAACAACAAAGTTCCTGATATACTTGATGAAAGTAGATATGAAATTGAATGGTTACTTAAAATGCAAGATAGTAAAAGCGGTGGAGTATATCACAAGATGGGTAGTGCATACTTTCCAGATTTTAGAATGCCAGAATATGATACAGGAGACCTTTATGTTGCTCCAATTTCTGCAACTGCAATCGGCAGTTTTTGTTGCCGGATATTTTGATAGATAAAATCAAAATATGCAATGTATATTGTCAATAATTTCACAACTATATTAAAACAAGCAATTTTATTACTATGAAAATAATTAATAATATTAGAGAATTCCATAAAAAGACTGTCCAATTTTTTAGTGGGCAGTCTTTTTTAAAAAACATATTTTATCAATAATGCAAGAATAGGCTATAAAACTTGCAAAAAACATTAAAAATATAAAAAATATATTATTGATTGAAAAAAAGTTTATTGCTATAATTAGATTTACTATATTGTATACAGTATTATAAAATGTGCTGATTGTATACACTTAAATTGAAATGAAATTGCATTATTGTATTTTCATTTGTTATTTGTGATTATAAAAAACTTTATTTGATATATGGGAGGTAATTGGATGTTAAGAGAGGGACAAATAAGGATTCCTTCAGGTTGTGCTATATCAGGTTATATTAATAAAAAAGGTATAAGAACATCTGGAGTTGACATAATAAATTCCATTGCAATTATGAAAGAAAGAGGAAATGGACTAGGCGGTGGTTTTGCAGCGTATGGCATATATCCAGACAGAAAGGACTATTATGCTTTTCACCTATTTTTTGATGATGTAAAAGCTAAAGAAGACACTGAACACTACCTAAATATTAATTTTGATGTTGTAGAAAGTGAACAGATTCCAACAAGGAAGGTATCAAGTATTCAAAATAGTCCAATTGTATGGAGATATTTCGTAAAACCAAATCCCAAAAAACTTGCAGATACAGAAAAAACCGAAGAAGATTTTGTTGTTGATGCAGTTATGACAATAAATAGTGAGATTGAGGGTGCTTTTGTTTTTTCAAGTGGAAAGAATATGGGAGCGTTTAAGGGAGTTGGATATCCTGAAGATATTGGCGAATTTTTTAGACTTGATGAATATAAAGCATATATCTGGACTTCTCATTCAAGATTTCCTACAAATACTCCGGGTTGGTGGGGCGGAGCACATCCATTTACACTTTTGGATTGGTCTATAGTTCACAATGGTGAGATTTCATCATATGGCACTAATTTTAGATATCTTGAAATGTTTGGATATAAATGTACATTAAGGACTGATACAGAGGTTATGGCATATCTATTTGATTTACTTTTAAGAAAGCATAAATTACCTGTTGATATTGCAACAAAGGCTTTAGCTGCACCATTTTGGAGCGTTATTGAAAGAGAATCAGAAGATGTAAAAGAAAAATTAAAAGCTATAAGGGCTGTATATCAATCTTGCTTAGTAAATGGTCCATTTTCAATAATTCTTGGATTTTCAAATGGTATACTTGCATTAAACGATAGAATAAAACTACGACCATTGGTTGCAGCACAAAAAGGTGATGTTGTATATGTTGCATCAGAAGAATCTGCAATAAGACAAATATGTAAAGAGCCAGATAAAGTATGGACACCTAAGGGTGGAGAAATGGTTTATGCTACTTTGGATGAAGGGGTGATAGCATGATAAGTTTATTTGAAAATGAATTCGAAGTTATAAGAGATGAATCAAGATGTATTACATGTAAGGTTTGTGTTAGACAGTGTGCTAATGAAGTTCACGAGTATGATGATGAAGAAGATAGAGTAATAGCAGACAGTTCAAAATGTGTTGCTTGTCATAGATGTGTTGCACTTTGCCCTACAAAAGCACTAACAATAAAAAGAACTTCAAATGCTTTTAAAGAAAATGCAAACTGGACAGCAAGTGCGATAAATGAAATATATAAACAAGCTGAAACTGGTGGTATTCTACTTACTGGTATGGGGAATGACAAACCAATTCCAATATATTGGGATAGACTTCTTTTAAATGCAAGTCAGGTTACCAATCCATCCATAGATCCACTTAGAGAGCCTATGGAATTGAAAACTTTTATTGGAAGAAAACCTGATAAGCTTGAGTTTGACCAAAATGGAAATTTAATAACAAAGATGCCACCACAGCTTGAGCTTGATGTTCCAGTAATGTTTTCAGCTATGTCATTTGGTTCAATTTCATTGAATGCTTGTGAATCATTAGCAGCAGCTGCAACACAGATGAACACTTACTGGAATACAGGTGAAGGTGGTCTTCACAAAAAGCTATATCGATATAAGGAACATGCGATAGTTCAATGTGCATCAGGTAGATTTGGTGTTGATGTTGATTACTTAAATGCTGGTGCAGCAATTGAGATAAAGATAGGACAAGGGGCAAAGCCAGGTATAGGTGGACACTTACCAGGCGAAAAGGTTGGAGAAGAGGTATCAAGAACAAGAATGATACCAGTTGGATCTGATGCTTTATCACCAGCTCCACACCATGATATATATTCAATTGAAGATTTAAGACAGCTAATATATGCTTTAAAAGAGGCAACAAACTATACAAAACCAGTTGGGGTAAAGATTGCCGCAGTTCACAATGTTGCTGCAATAGCATCAGGCATTGCAAGAGCAGGAGCTGACTTTATTACAATAGATGGTGTTAGAGGCGGAACTGGTGCAGCTCCAACAAGAATTAGAGATAGTGTTGGAATACCTATTGAGCTAGCACTAGCTGCAGTTGATACAAGACTCAGAGAAGAAGGAATAAGAAATCAGGTTTCAATTGTAATAGCAGGTTCAATTAGAAATTCTAGCGATGTTGTTAAGGCAATTGCCCTTGGAGCAGATGCTGTATATATAGGCACTGGTGCATTAATTTCACTTGGATGCCATGTTTGTCAAAAATGTTATACAGGAAAATGTAACTGGGGTATTGCAACTCAAGACCCACTACTAGTAAAAAGACTTAATCCAGAGATTGGTGCAAGGCGTGCTGCAAACCTACTCAGAGCATGGTCACATGAAATAAAAGAAATGCTTGGAGGTATGGGTATAAATGCCCTTGAATCATTAAGGGGAAATAGGCTTATGCTAAGAGCAGTAGGCTTAACTGAAAAAGAAATGGAAATATTAGGTGTAAAGCACGCTGGAGAGGGGGTATAACAATGACTAAAAGAATATTTCCTAAAGAGGAATATTGTTTAGGTTGTCATTTATGTGAGGTATATTGTACTGTTGCTCACTCAAAAAATAAAAAAGATATAATAAAGGTTTACAAAGATAAGAAAAATAAACCTACACCTCGAATTCTAATTGAAGAAAAACAAGGGAATTATGTTACCTTTGCCTTACAATGCAGGCATTGTGATGCAGCACCTTGCACAAAGGCGTGTATTACAGGTGCTATGAAAAAACTTGAAAATGGGACTGTTATATGTGATGAAGAAAAATGTGTAGGATGTTGGTCATGTATATTAGTATGTCCGCATGGTGCAATTAGAAGGGGCGAGAATAAAAAGGTTGCTTCAAAATGCGATCTTTGTATAGAGCTTGGAGAGCCAGCTTGTGTAAAGAATTGTCCAAACGAAGCTCTCGAAATAAAAGAAATATAAAAGGGGGGAAAGGACTTGAATTATGTAATTATCGGTAACTCAGTTGCAACTGCAGGTTGTATAGAGGCCATTAGAAACGTTGATAAAGAAAATTTAATTACAATAATTTCAGATGAACCATATAGAATGTATTCAAGGCCTTTAATATCTTACTACCTTGCTAAGAAGGTCACAGAAGATAGAATGTATATTAGAGATGAAGATTATTATGAAAAAAATAATGTAAAAGCAATACTTGGTAAAAGAGCAACAAAAATTGACTTTACAAATAAAATAGTTTTTCTTGATGATAATAGTCAGGTAAATTATGATAAACTTCTAATTGCAACTGGTGGAAAACCATTTATTCCACCAACAAAAGGCTTTGAACTTAAAAATGTTTTCACTTTTATAAAGTTTGATGATGTAAAAGCTATAGATAACTCTCTTTTTGAAGGAGCAAAAGCTGTTGTTATAGGTGCAGGATTAAGTGGACTAAAAGCAGCTGAAGCACTTTCTAAAAGAGGATGTAGTGTAAAGGTTGTTGAGCTTGCAAATAGAATTCTTGGTTCAATATTAGATATAGAAGCAAGCTCTATTGTGCAAAAAGAGCTTGAAAAACATGGTATTGAATTTTTACTTGAGAATTCAGTTTCTGAGATTATTGGGAATGAGAAGGTAGAAAAGGTTAAGCTAAAGAATGGTCAAGAGTTAGATTGTGATATTGTTGTATTTGCAATTGGTGTTGTTCCAAATATTGATTTTTTAAAAGATACAGAGCTTAAGATAAATAGAGGAATAGTTGTTAACGAAAAAATGGAAACAAATATCAAGGATGTTTTTGCTGCAGGAGATTGTGCCGAAGGTTATGATATGGTTTTTGAACAACAAAGAGTAATTCCAATATGGCCAAATGCATATAACCAAGGAGAAACAGCAGGTTATAATATGGCAGGAATGGATAAAACATTTACACAAGGTTTTCCAATGAATTCAATTGGATTCTATGATGTTCATATGATAACAGCAGGTATAGTTGTTCCAACATCTGATGACATTGAAGTTCTCAAGAAATTTGATATAGAAAAAAATACTTATAGAAAAATATATATTAAAAATGGAAATGTTCTTGGCTACATGTTTATTAATTCTTTTGATAGAGCTGGCATGATTACAAATATGATAAAAGAAAAGATAAATATTGAAGCTATAAAGGATAGACTTCTTGAAGATGATTTTGGATACCTTGATCTACCAAAGGAATTTAGATATGAGAAGCTATTAGGGGGTGCAAAGAAATAGATGAGTAATGTAAAATCACTTGAAAAGCTTATCCTAGATGCTAATGGTATTCATTACAAAGAATTAAATCAAATGATAGAGGAAGCACTCAATCAAGGATATAAAGAGATTGAGCTTATTAATGTCAATGGCCAAAGATATATTGGAGATGGGCTTACATTTCCTGATAGAAAGATTACAATACATGGCACTCCCGGAAATGATATGGCCGCATTTATGAATGGCCTTACAATAGAAGTGTTTGCAAATGCACAAGATGCTATTGCAAATACTATGAACGATGGCAAAATTATTGTTCATGGCAATGCTGGGGATATTTTAGGTTATGCTATGAGAGGTGGCGAGGTATTTATTAAAGGCGATGTTGGATACAGAGTTGGTATCCACATGAAAGAGTATAAAGATAAAATACCTGTATTAGTAATTGGAGGGAAAGCAGGAGATTTTTTGGGTGAATATATGGCCGGTGGAAGAATTTTAGTACTTGGTCTAAATCTTAGAGAAAATGATGAGATTACAGGTCTTTTTTGCGGAACAGGTATGCATGGTGGTATAATGTATTTAAGAGGGCAAATAGAACAATATAAGCTTGGTAAAGAAGTAAAAGTGGTTGATTTAGATGGTGAGGACATCAAGTTTATTGATAAATATGTAACAGAATTTGTAAAATACTTCGGATTTAGTAAAGAGTTTATTATGTCGAAACCATTCTATAAATTAATACCATATAACAAAAGACCATATGGTAAATTATATGCTTATTAAAATTATGCTCAAGTTAGGTTTTGCCTAGCTTGAGCAATTATAAAAGGGTGATTTAAATGAATTTTATTTGTAATGTATATTTTGACATGTTAAAATATTTTAATAATGATATCAGAAGGATCAATCATGCAAGTAAGGTCTATTGCTTCGCAAAAATGATTGCTGAAAAAGAAAAGGTTAACAAAGATACACAAACTATTATTGAAATAGCTTCAATTCTTCATGATATAGGTATAAAGGTATGTGAGCAAAAATATAATTCTACTTTAGGTCATTTTCAAGAGATTGAAGGTCCTATTGTTGCTCAGAATATTCTAAAGGCATATGAAATCGATAACAGTATTTTAAATAGGGTTTTATATCTTATAGGTAATCATCATAGCTATAATAAGATTGATGATATAGACTTTCAAATTTTAGTTGAGGCAGATTTTTTAGTAAATATATATGAAGATAATATGAGTTTGGAGCAAATCAGAAAAATTAAAGAAAAGTATTTTAAAACTGTCTCAGGTACTGATATAATAAGGAGTATGTATAATTTGTAGCTTGGCTTTGAACCTTTTCGGTTTAAAGATAAATAAAATTTTTGTAGTATGGTAGGGAGGTTAATTTATGGATCTAATTTTATCAATTTTACCAATTCTTCTTGTTCTTGTTCTTTTAATTCTTTTCAAAAAAACTGCAGATATTGCTGGTCTTGCTGGATGGATTCTAACAGGTCTTATTGCAATCTTTGCATTTAAAACCTCATTTGATGTATTTATAAAATCATCAGCTATGGGCTTTTTGGCAGCACTACCTGTATCACTTGTTGTTGTAACATCAATTATTCAGCTTGCAATTATGGAATCAACAGGTGCTATGAAAAGAATTATTGTTTTTATAAAAGGGATATCAAAGGATGATAAGATATTACAAGCACTTATTTTAAATGTTGGATTTGGCACTTTTTTAGCTGCAACAGGTGCAATTCCTGTAACAACACTACCTCCAATATTAATTGGACTTGGGTATTCAACATTCAGCAGTATTGCACTTTCAGCAGTAGGATTTGATTCACTGTGTACATATGCTTTGCTTGGCACACCACTTGTTGTTTTTGCTCAGATTGCAAATACAGACCTTATTACAGCAGCAAAATATTTTTTACCTTATGTAGGGGTTGTTTCTTTTACCATCTCTCTTGCAATGCTTTATATTATAGGTAATAGTCATTATTTAAAAAGAGGAATTTTACCTGCCATAGTTGTTGGTATTACATCATATTTATCAGCAAGGTTTACAATATTAATTAAAGCTCCAGTTTTAACTGGTATCTTTGCTGGTATATTTATAATGCTTGTTATGATGCTAATACTTAAGCTAAAAGGTAAAAAAGTATATGATAGTTCAGTATTTAATGATGAGGACAAGAAGATATCAAAGAGCATGAATATTCTTGTAGCTATTTCCCCTTGGATATTATTAGTTGTATTAATTTTAGCTACAAACTTAATTGAACCAATAAGAGCATTTTTATATGAAAAACTTTCAATGCCAGTTGAAGTAATGAAAGGACCTAAAATAAAGCCAATATTTACAAGGGTTTTATGGCAAGCATACACATGGATTTTGATTAGTACATTGCTTTCAATAGTATTCTTAAAACCAACAAAACAGCAGCTAAAAGACTCTCTTATTAAGATGAAAAACAGAATTCCAAAACCATTTATATCATCAACAGTCTTCTTTTTAATGGCATATGTAATGATGTATTCAGGATTTGTAAAGACTGATTTGGGATATGAGCTTTTAAATAAAGACCATAATATCATTTATATTATGGCTGACTATTCTGCAAGGGCATTTAAACATGCCTATGCATTTATTGTGCCATACCTTGGGATACTTGGAGGCTTTATCACAGGTACAGAAACATCAACAATTGCTATGTTTGCTAAATATACAATAGAGACATCAAATATACTAAAGATATCTCCATTTATGATGGTTGCAGCTCTTGCATTTGGAGGAGGATTAGCATCTGGCATTTCACCTTCAAAATTACAAAACGCTGCAGCAGCTATTGATGCAATTGGTGAAGAATCTAAAGTTTTGAAAACAACACTTATTATTTCACTTATTATGGCGTTTATAACTGGTATTTTAAGCTTTATTTTAAGATTAGGATAAAACAAAGGGCTATCCAAAAAGAATATTGGATAGCCCTAAATTATTCAATGAATAGGTTTTAATATACATTTACAAATGTAAATCATGATAAATATATTCTACTTTAAATATTAATTTTAAATTATACATTCACTATTTTTACTGCCAATATTGTAAATTCAAAAACATGTTAATTATTTTACTTTGCTCTTCTAACTCTTCTAAACTTGATACACCGTAATATTTACCTTTAATATTTCTCGACTCAAGTGTCCAAAGAAAAGCTTTAAACTTTGGAAACCTATCAATATTTTTTTCCATATAGAAAAGAAGATCGCATAATTTTTTATATAAAAACGAATTCTTATCTCTTTCTTTATTAAATCTATCTATATTTACAATTAACTCGAATGGTTCAGTTATTTTATATCGATAAGCATTTTCTTTATTATTAGAATATATTTTTTGATAATTATTATAGCTTTCCAAAAAAACCCTATACATCATATCTCTCCTTAAAACGTGGTAAATTTTCCAAAAATGCTTTTTTCTTTGATTCATAAAAATCATTTCGATTAATTATCTCGTTAATAATTATATTCAATAAATTTTTATCGCATTGAGGAACAAGTATATCCAAATCCTCAATATCTTTTTCACTCATTCTGATAATTTTGCTTACAACAATATCTTCTTTTGATAATACGTAAAAACTAAGATAGTCAAAACCATCTAGTTTAATTGCTCTTTTTTTATATGAAGGAGAAATAGCTGTACTCTCATATTCTAACATATCAAAATCACTTAGATATCTTAATACTTTTCCTAATTCCGCAGGATAATTCAAATCTAAAAAATCAAAATCTCTTGTTGCTATATCAAAATATCCTCCCAATATACAAGCTGAACCAGTTTATTTCACCTAAATTTTTATCTAAATTAAATTATACATTCGTTTATTAATCAATTGCAAACAAAAAATTAATACAAACAAGAATTCGCTATTGACTCTTTCTCAAATACCTTTTATAATAAGATTTGCTTGTCGAAATAAGACTAAAAAAGCGGTGGGTATAGCTCAGATGGTTAGAGCGCCAGGTTGTGGCCCTGGAGGTCATGGGTTCAAGTCCCATTATCCACCCCATGAAAAGCTATATTGGGGTGTAGCCAAGCGGTAAGGCACAGGACTTTGACTCCTGCAGTCCGGTGGTTCGAATCCACCCACCCCAGCCATTTAAATATGGGCCATTAGCTCAGCAGGCAGAGCACCAGCCTTTTAAGCTGGGTGTCCCGCGTTCGAGTCGCGGATGGCTCACCATTTATGAAAACCAAGCTCTCATATGTGAGGGCTTTTTTTGTTATATTAATAAAATATAATTTTTTAACCTAATCAACGACAGAAGTCGCCTACTTCTATGAGTGTGTGATGAATATCGCTTTATTTGCTATAATAATCATAGGAGGGGGTGAAAATTTGCTAAAGGCATATAAATACAGAATATACCCTACAAAAGAACAACAAGAATATTTTGCAAAGGTATTTGGTTGTGTAAGGTTTATATATAACAAAATGCTTGCAGACAAAATAGAGTATTACAAGCAAACAGAAAGAATGTTAAAAACTACACCTGCTAAGTATAAAAGAGAATATCCATTTCTAAAGGAAGTAGATAGTCTTGCCCTTGCTAATGCACAGCTTAATTTAGAAAGAGCATATAACAACTTTTTTAGGGATAAGAATATAGGTTTTCCGAAGTTCAAAAAGAAAAAAGGCTATCAATCATACACAACAAATAATCAAAATGGGACAGTAAGTATAGATAATGGATACTTAAAAGTGCCAAAACTAAACACAAAGATAAAGATAAAACAACATAGACAATTTGAAGGGATTATAAAATCTGTAACAATATCAAAAACACCTGCAGGAAAATATTATGCTTCAATATTATTAGAAACAGAAATAAAAAAACTTCCCAATGTGGATAAAAAGATGGGAATAGATTTAGGGTTAAAGGAATTTGCGATACTATCAAATGGAGAAAAGATAGAAAATCCAAAATGGTTAAGGAAAACTGAAAAAAGGATAAAACAAATACAAAAATCACTATCAAGGAAACAAAAACAAAGCAGTAATTATGAAAAAACAAGATTAAAACTTGCAAAACTATATGAAAAAATATCAAATCAAAGGAAAGACTTTCTACATAAGTTATCCTCTAAAATAATAAACGAAAACCAAGTTATAGTGATGGAGGATTTGAAGGTAAAGAATATGCAACAAAATCATCATTTAGCAAAGGCAATAACAGAGGTATCATGGTCAGAATTTAGAAGGATGATAGAATATAAAGCAAAGTGGTATGGGAGAGAAATAATAATAGCACCACATTCTTATGCATCAAGTCAAATATGTAGTGAATGTGGGCATAAAAATACTGATGTAAAGGATTTAGCATTGAGGGAATGGGAATGTCCTAAATGTGGTGCCAAACATGATAGAGATATAAATGCAGCCAAGAATCTACTAAAATTAGCCATGTAGATGGTATTATCGGGGATGGGACAGCCCTTTGAGCGTGGGTAATCTGGTAAGGTAGCTTATCTTGACCACGAAGCCCCCACATCTATAGGTGGGGGTAGTTCACTACCTATGATAGCTTTATAAAACAAAAAATAAAAGAGGTTATATCTCTTCAAGAAGAGATTGGTTTAGATGTTTTGGTTCATGGTGAATTTGAAAGAAATGATATGGTTGAATACTTTGGTGAAAACTTAGAAGGCTTTGTTATTACTCAAAATGGATGGGTTCAGTCTTATGGAACTAGATGTGTAAAGCCACCAATAATATTTGGGGATATAAAAAGAACAAAGCCAATAACAATAGAATATATAAAATATGCTCAAAGCCTAACACCAAAACCAGTAAAAGGTATGCTAACAGGTCCTGTAACAATTGTTAACTGGTCTTTCCCACGAGAAGATATAACATTTAAAGATATGGTTTACCAAATAGCAGAAGCAATAAAAGAAGAGGTATTGGACTTAGAAAATAATGGTTGCAAGATTATTCAGGTTGATGAAGCGGCACTAAGAGAAAAATTGCCTTTGAGAAAAACAGAATGGGAAGAATATCTTAAAACTTCAATAAATGCTTTTAATATTGTAATTTCAAAGGTAAATCCACAAACCCAGATACACACTCATATGTGCTATAGTGAATTCAATGACATTATAAATTATATCAATAATATGAATGCTGATTGCATAACATTTGAGGCGGCAAGGTCCAATTTGGAGATGTTGGATGCTTTAAATAATTCTAATTTTAAGATGGAGGTAGGTCCTGGTGTTTATGATATTCACTCACCAAGGATACCTTCTGTAGAAGAAATAAAAGATATTATACAAAAAATAATAAATAAAATAGATAAAAACAAAGTGTGGGTAAATCCCGATTGTGGGCTTAAGACAAGAAACTATAATGAGGTTATACCTAGCTTAACAAACATGATTAATGCAACAAAAGAGATACGAGAAAATATTTAATAAATAAAGGCTGTGGTGAAAAGCACCTACAGCCTTTTATCATTAATATACTTCAAATTATTATACTTTAAATTATAATAATTTTGGGTATATTTAAACAATTTCCATAAACCCTATTATTTTTCTCTTGCAAAAATTTATTTGCTATGGTAGATTTTAATAAAAAATATTAGGTGAAGTGAATATGCTTTCTAAGGTAACAACCCTTTCATATATAGGTATAAAAGGCTTTGAGGTTACTGTTGAAGCTGATATAACAAATGGAATTCCAAGCTTTGATATTGTTGGTCTTCCTGATACCACAATAAAAGAGGCAAAGGAAAGAGTTAGGCTTGCTATAAAAAATAGTGGCTTTGAGTTTCCAACTGGAAAGATAACAATAAATCTTGCTCCTGCCTCAACTAAAAAAGAAGGCTCGTCATTTGATTTGCCCATTGCAGTTGCAATTCTTAAATCATCTGAACAGATAATAAACAATTCTTATTATGCAATTATAGGGGAGCTTTCACTTGATGGACAGGTAAAAAAGGTAAGTGGAGCTTTGCTTATGACTATTGCAGCATATGAACTAGGCTTCAAAAATATTATTGTTCCATATGAAAATAGAAATGAATGTGCTGTTGTAAAAGGAATAAATGTGTTTCCAGTTACAACATTAAAAGAAGCTGTTGATTTGATAAATGGTGAAAATGAAAAATTTGCTTACCAGTTTGATATAAATTCACTTTTTAATATAGATCATTTATATGATGTTGACTTTTCAGAAGTAAAAGGGCAGGAATATGTAAAAAGGGCTGTTGAAATAGCTGTTGCAGGTATGCACAATCTTTTGATGATAGGACCACCTGGTAGTGGTAAAACAATGATTTCACGAAGAATTCCGACAATACTTCCTCAAATGACATTTGAAGAAAGCCTTGAGGTTACCAAAATATATAGCTCTGCAGGATTAATATCCGAAAATGAAGGTCTTATTACAAAAAGACCATTTAGAACCCCACACCATACAGCATCATCAATTGCTTTGATTGGTGGTGGTAAGATTCCAAAACCTGGTGAGGTTTCTTTAGCACATAATGGAGTTTTATTTTTAGATGAATTTCCAGAGTTTGATAAAAGAACAATAGAGGTTTTAAGGCAGCCTTTGGAGGATGGTATAATAACAATTTCAAGAGCAAATGCCACAGTTACCTATCCTGCTAGGTTTATGTTGGTTGCTTCAATGAATCCCTGTCCATGTGGTTTTTATTTATCAGAAGATAAAGAATGTACATGCTTGCCACATCAAGTAAAACAATATATGGGTAAGATCTCAAAACCAATACAGGATAGAATTGATATACATATTGAAGTAAAGCAGGTTAGTTTAAGAAGCATTGATGATAAGTCTACAAAAGATTCCAAAACAATGAGAGAAAATATTTTAAAAGCAAGAGAAATACAATTAGAAAGATTTAAAAATGCAGGTATTAATTTTAATTCACAGATGAAGCCATCACAAATAAATAAGTATTGTAGGTTAAACTCAAAAGAAAAAGAACTGATGGAAAATGCCTTTGATAAACTAAAGCTTTCATTTAGAGCATATTCCAAGATACTTAAGGTTTCAAGAACAATAGCCGACCTTGAAGGAAGTCAAGATATTAAATCAGAACATCTATTAGAAGCAATAAATTATAGGATATTAGATAGGTTAATATAAAATATAA
>JBGGOQ010000022.1 GCA_041320695.1 Caldicellulosiruptoraceae bacterium PP1
ATACTTATTTTCGGCTATATTTTTTCAAAATTAAAGCTAATATTATTTTATCTCATTTTTTCTACAGTATACTCTTATATTCTTCATTTTATTTCGTAAATTCCATTATATCTTGAATAACCTTTTCTACATGACCGTCTACCTTAACCTTTGAGTATTTTTTTATTATCTTCCCTTCATTATTAATAATAAAGGTAGATCTTTCATTACCCATAACTTTTTTGCCATACATATTTTTTTCTTTAAACACATCAAAGGCCAAGGCAATTTTATGATCTGTATCAGATATTAAATCATAATCAATGTTATGCTCTATTGAAAATCTTTTGTGCCTATCTACCGAATCGCTACTCACCCCTATAACCTTAACTTTTAATTCATTAAACCTATCTAAATTTGCTTGAAAGTCCTTAACTTCTTTAGTGCATCCTGTTGTTCCATCTTTGGAATAAAAGAATATTACCGAAAAACCTTCATTATTTATTGGATTGATTTCTTTATTATCTTGATTTATAAACTAAAGTTCATTAGGAATAAAATCCCCTACATCCATATTTATTAACCCCCTCTTTATAACAGAGGATTTTCATGCCTTGCTTTTAATCTTTCCCATCTTCTATCAACTTCTTTTTGGAATTCTTCAACTATATGAGCATACTCTGGTTTTATTAAGTGCTTTGTTCTACCCATCATTTTAAACCAATCAACAACAGGAATCTTCTTGCCTTTAGCCTCTGGATTATATGTTATTGTTGTTATACCATGGTCAATTTCGTATAATGGATAAAAACACGAGTCTACGGCTGCAGCTATAACCCTTCTTTCCTTAGATGGCTCATCAGACCAATTTAATGGACATGCTGATAAAGCCTTTAGATAAACAAGCCCTTCTTCTCTCATTATTTTTTGAGCTTTTTTAGCTTTTTTAACAAAATCAACGGGATCTGATTCTGCTACTGTTGCAACATATGGTATATTTGTTGCAGCCATAATCTGTGGTGTATCTTTGTGGAATGTTGATTTTCCTGCTTGAGCTTTTCCTACATGTGAGGTAGATGACGATGCCCCATAAGGTGTTGTATAGGATAGCTGATAACCAGTATTCATATATCCTCCATTATCATACTCAAATATAATCATCTTATGATTTCTTAGAGCTGCACCAATGGTTGGCCCCATACCTATATCATTTCCACCATCACCTGTGACCATAATAAATGTGAGTTCTCTATCGTTTGGAATTTCTCCTCTTCTTTGTCTTTCTTTATACATCTCAACTAATCCGCTAAGTGTTGCTGCACCATTCTGGAAAAGATTGTGAACATAAGTTGTTCTAAATGCAGTATTGGGGAAACCTGTTGTTACTACCATTCCGCAACCCGTATGGAATAATAGAACAACATCTCCCTCTATCCCTTTTAATAATAGATTTAAATTAGGAAAGATTCCACAGCCTGGACAAGCTCCATGTCCGGGAACAACCCTCTTGGGCATAGCTGTTAAATCTCTTGTAGTTAAAGGTATATTTTGTGTCCATTCTTTCTTAATAGGTTCCATCTTTCTCTGATAAGTATATGATTCATCTCCAGGATAAGCCCCTATATAATCAAAATCATTTTCTACAGTGCCACTTTGACTGTACTTTAAGCCTTCTTCAAATATTCTGATAGCATCATCAATAAAGAAGTCTTTGCCACCAAGACCATATATTCTACTGAATACCTTTGTTTTATTCTCAAGATCATCTTTTAATGTTGCTTTTATTTCAAGTGTCATATTCCCTGCTTTTGCTCCATAGCTTTCTTGCCTATCAGCAACACATAAAACCTTTACATTCTTAAGCATTTCTTGTATTTCTTTTTTAGGCCATGGTCTTAAAACATTTGTTGTACAAACACCTACCTTAAGGCCTTTTTTCCTTAATATATCCACTGCTTCACAAGCTGTATCATAAGAAGAATTTAGTATAAATAAAGCTACCTCAGCATCCTCCATCTGATACCCTTCAACAAGGCTATATTTTCTTCCGCTAATTTTATAAAATTCTTCAAAAACCTGGGGGATTATTTCATAAGCCTTGTCCATAGCTTTAGAAAGCTGATATTTATTGTTTATCAAATCAGGTTCATTCATATATGGCCCAATTGTAACTGGATTATCGGGGTCTACTGCTGTTATTCTCTCTGGTGGGTTTTTACCTACAAACTCAATAACATCTTCTTTATTTTTAAAATACTTTACAAGTCTTTTTTGATGACTTGTAAAAAATCCATCAAAAGCTACAATTACAGGTAACATAATATCAGGGTGTTCACTTATTTTTACTGCCATAATGTTCATATCGTAAACCCTTTGAGCATCTTTAGCTAATAATATTACCCAACCAGCATTTAATGTGTACATTAAATCACTATGATCACCTTTAATATCCAAAGGTCCTGATACCGAACGAGTAACAACATTTAGTACCATAGGAAACCTTGTTCCAGATTGCACTGGTAGTTGTTCAAGTGCATATAAAAGCCCATTTGCTGATGTTGCATTAAATACCCTACCTCCACCTAATGATGCACCATAACAAATTCCAGCAGCACCATGTTCACCATCACCAGCAATCAACACAATGTTATGCTCTCCATCTGCTTTCATAGCATCCAATTCTTCTGCAATTTGGGTAGAAGGTGTTATTGGATAGTATCCCATAACATGATAGTTAATCTGTGATGCAGCTAAAGCTGCCATTTCATTACCGCTTTCAAAAATACTTTCTTGTGGTCTTATATTCATCTGTTTACACCTTCCTCATACCATTTTTTATAGATATCAAAATCGTGTTTTACACCTATCTTGTTAATGTCATGTTCTCTTTCAATCCCTTCAACTAATGCACCTACTGGACATATATCAACGCATCTTAAACAACCCTTACAGTATTGATAATCAGGACCCTTATTAACCATTTTGGGTTTCCCTTTCTCATCAATTATCCTATCCCATACAAAAACATAATCAGGACAGGTTGTCTCACAAAGGCCACAGTGAATGCATTTCTCAGGTAAAAATATAGGTATCTTACCTACTCTACTTGTAATATTGTTTTTGTTTATTGTGTTTGCATATTCTATTATTGTTCCACCAATTGTTGCGTTCTTGTATCCAATAGGTCTTTTTTCTTCTTGATATGGCTGATATTGATATTTGTTATCAAATGAAAATTCTTTAAATGTAACAGAATTAAAGCCCACCTCAAGACCTCTTATATTTGATTCAATTGTTTGTGGATATTTTTTGCCAAAAGTCTTTTTTATGATATCCTTAACAATATCAAAATTAATAAATGGCATAAATCTTAAAATAGCTCCAATCATAATCATATTAATTCGCGTTTTTTCTTCAAGGGATAACCTTATTGCATCAACTGTTGCCATTGTCCCAGAAGGAAGTTTTATAATATCCCTTGCTTCATCAGGCTTTTTGTCGGTATTAAGTATTGCCACCCCATCTCTTTCCATTCCTTGAATAACAGGAACTGTATTAATCATATTTTCATGGAATATAGCAACTATATGGGGTTTTACAACAGGACTATTAACTCTTATTTCTTTTTCTTGTGGTGCAAATCTAATATATGACTTTACAGGTGTCCCTTTTTTCTCAGAGCCATAACTTGCAAAGTTAAGTGCATTAAAACCACTATTAACCCCTGCTTCAGCAATTATCTTACCAGATACATTGGCACCAAGTCCACCAATGCTTTCAAGCCTTATTTCAAAATATCCATACTCATTTGTTTTTGGCAGCATGTAAATCTCCCCTATATTATTTTTCTTACTGTTTATTTTTTACCCTTTTTAAATTTTTCATTAACATATTTAATTATTTCTTTTTCAGAATTTGATAATTTTTCATGTAAAATTAAATCAGTTATGTTTTCAAGTATCTTACCTATCTGTCTTCCTCTAAATCCTAATTTTACAAGTATCTCACCATTAATTTTTAAATTGTCTTTAGAAATTAACTTGTTGCTTTTATATAGTTTTATAAATCTCTCATATATTTCATGCTTATTTTTTAATATTGCAACTGCTTTTATTATCTTTGAGGATTCATAATATCCAAAACTAAAATATGTTCTTTTAATAATCTCATCTTCATCTTGATTAATTAGTAAAGCTGAAAGTGTTATTGCCTTTTTTTTGTTGTCATTATCCAACTTTAATTTATTCATCTCAGAAAGTATCAAATCTTTATTTATAAGCAGTGAAAAGAATGAGGCTAACCTATAATCTTTTTCTATGTCAATAAACTGAGTATTCTTTATTTTGTTATAGATATGTTCATAATAAGTGGTTATCTTTTGACCTATCTTGGTTTTATTTAATAGGTCTAACCCAATCAATGCATTTTTGTCATTTATTATTTTCTTTAGCTCATCAACTATCCTTTCTCTCGAAATAAAATCAAGTAGATTGCATTTTTCTATTAATGCATTATATGTCCTTTCTTCAATACTAAAATTAAATTTTGTTGCAAATCTTATACACCTTAATATACGTAATGCATCTTCAATAAACCTCTCTTTAGGATCACCTACTGTTCTTATTATCTTTTTTTCAATATCCTTTTGCCCTTCAAAATAGTCTATTATACCTTCAGTGGGATTATATGCCATTGCATTTATGGTAAAATCACGTCTTTTTAAGTCTTCATAAAGGCTATTTATAAAGAGAACCTCTTTAGGCCTTCTAAAATTTATATATTCTCCTTCTGTCCTAAATGTAGTTACTTCTACTTTGTTTTTGTCAAATAGCACAGTTACTGTGCCATGTCTAATTCCAGTTTCAATTACTTTATCAAAAAGCTTTACAACCTCATCAGGTTTTGCGTTTGTTGCAATATCAAAATCATTTGGCTCTATTCCCATCAAATAGTCTCTAACACATCCACCTACTAAGTAAGCAAGATAGCCATTATTATTCAAATTTTTTAATGTATATAAAACATAATCTGGTAATATTAACTCCATAAAAACTACTCCTTTTTATTTTTCTGTTATTTTTAAAATTTTTGTATTATAATCAATTATAGTTATTATATAAAATTAAATGAGGATTAAATAGTATGAGAATTGCTATTATTGCATGTAAAGTTTTCTTTAGAGAATTAAGTTTAATTGCTTCAATGTCAGATAATCTTGTGGATATATTTTTCTTGAAGCAGCAATTGCATGATACACCAAAAATACTCTATAATACGCTTGATGAAACTATAAAAAGTATTGAGAATTCACACGAAAAATATGATGCTATTGCTTTAGCATACGGGCTATGTTCAAATGGAACAGTTGGTATTTCCTCAAAATACAAATTAGTTGTTCCAAAGGTTCATGATTGTATCTCTCTTTTGTTAGGTTCTAAAGATAAATATGATTATCACTTTAATAATAATGAAGGGACATATTGGCTTTCTACTGGATGGGTTGAACGATCAACACTTTTATTAGATGAAACCATTAAAAACAAATATGAGGAGTACATAGAACTTTATGGGGAAGATAATGCAAACTATATAATAAAAGAGCTTTTAGGTTTCTTGCATAATTATAAATATTGCTCATATATATCTTGGGATGAATTTAAGAGCATAGATAGTAAGTTTATAGAATTATCAAAAGAGTTTGCACGATTTTATAACCTTGAATTTAATATAGTTAAGGGTAATTCAAGTTATTTATTTGATTTGGTAAATTCAAACTGGGATGAGGAAAGATTTTTGATTGTTGAACCAAATAAATGTATTCAGCCATCTTATGATAAAGAAGTAATAAAATATATTTAATTTTGGAGGTTTGATTAAATTGTTTGATTATCATGTCCACTCGAACTTTTCAAGTGATTCAAAAATGTCTATGGAAGAGGCTATTATTTCAGCTATAAGCAAAGGTATTAAAGAGATAGCATTTACAGATCATGTTGATTTATTATATCCTCCTGTTAGTTATACAATAATTGAAATAGATTACGATAAATATGTTGATATTTTTAGTCAATTAAAAGAAAAATACAAAGATGATATATCAATAAAATTAGGAGTGGAAGTTGGCATACAACCTCATTCAATTACAAAAAGCAAAGAGCTAATTGATAAATATCCCTTCGATTTTATTATTGCTTCAACACATGCAGTGGAATTCAAGGACCTTTGTGAGGGAGATTTCTTTGTAAATAAATCAAAGGATGAAGCTTACAGGATATATTTTGAGGATATTTTAAATATTGTTAATAATTTTAATGATTTTTGTGTTTATGGCCATTTAGATATTGTAAAAAGATATGGTAACTATGAAGATAAGTCCCTTGATGTTGTAAAATATATTGATATTATTGATGAGATATTCAAAAAGATTATTGAAAAAGAAAAAGGTATTGAAATAAATACATCTGGTTTTAGATACAATTTAAATTCTACTCATCCTCAAATAGATATTATTAAAAGATACAAAGAATTAGGTGGAGAAATTATTACATTAGGTTCAGATTCTCATTTTAAAGAACATATAGGTTATAAATTTGATTATGTATTAGATTTATTAAAATCTTTAGGTTTTAGGTATATCACAAGATTTGATAAAAGAATACCTATATATGAAAAAATCTAACCTCTATTACTTAGGGGTTAGATTATCTTTTCTATTACTCCTCCTCCAACAACTATATCACCATCATAAAATACAACTGATTGTCCTGGAGTGATTGCTCTTTGCTTTTGTTCAAACTTTACCATAATGCTTTTTTCATCAATAGGTGAGATTATAGCCTTTGCCTCTTTTGCAGAATATCTTATTTTAGCATTAACTTCGATTGGTCTTTCAAGTTTATCAAATGGTATAAAATTTAAATCTCTTGCAATAAGAGTATCTTTGAAAATGTGCTCTTCATCACCTAAAACTACTACATTCTCTTTTGGATTTATATCAACAACATACATTCTCTTGCCTTGTGAGATACCAAGTCCTTTTCTTTGTCCAATTGTATAATGAAAATAGCTCTTACTTCTACCTAATATTCTCCCATCAATAGAAAGATATTTACCTTCTTCTTTAAAATTTGTTGCATCTTCTATAAATCTGCCATAGTCATCATCAGATACAAAGCATATCTCTTGTGAATCAGCCTTTTTAGCAACTGGAAGATTATATTTCTCTGCTATTTCACGTGTTTGTTCTTTATTAAAATCGCCGAGTGGATATAAAGTTTTTGAAAGAACATATTGAGTCATATTATAAAGAGCATAAGTCTGGTCTTTTTTATCAGCAACCGACTTTTTTAAAAGAAATCTATTTAAATTCTCATCATATTCAATCCTTGCATAGTGTCCAGTTGCAATAAAGTCCATTCCAAGCATTTCAGCTTTTTTTAAAAATGACTCAAATTTAATCTTTCTATTACACATGATACAAGGATTCGGAGTCTTGCCTTTCATATATTCATCTACAAAATAGTCAATAACAGTATTTTTAAATTCTTCTCTCATGTTAAATACATAGTAGGGTATCCCTAATATGTTTGCTACTCTTCTTGCATCTTCAACAGCATGCAATGAGCAGCAACCACCTTCTTTTACTGCATCTATGTCACAAATTGGTTCCCATATTTGCATTGTTGCACCATATACCTCATACCCTTTTTCAAGCAAAATAGCGGCAGCAACAGAACTGTCTACGCCACCGCTCATAGCAACCAAAACCTTTTTTTTCAATTGCTTTCACCCTCATATACTTATTCATGTATCTTAGTTATTTTTGCTCATATAGTCTTCAATAGCTGCTTTTATTGCTTCTTCAGCTAAAACTGAACAATGAATCTTCTGTGCTGGAAGCCCATCTAGTGCTTCCATAACTGCTTTATTGGTAATTTTAAGTGCTTCTTCAATTGTTTTACCTTTGACAAGTTCTGTTGCCATACTACTAGTTGCAACTGCAGCACCACAACCAAATGTCTTAAACTTTGCATCTACAATTATACCATTTTCTATCTTTAAGTACATCTTCATAATATCGCCACATTTTGCATTGCCAACTTGGGCAACACCATTAGCATCTTCAATTTCACCAACATTTCTTGGATTCATAAAATGGTCTAAAACCTTTTCGCTATACATTCTATCTTTCTCCTTTCTTAACAGCTTCATAAAGTGGACTCATTTCACGGAGTCTATTTACTATAATTGGTAGTTCTTTTAGTAAATAATCTATTTCTTCTTCAGTATTATCATCACCTAAAGTTATTCTCAAAGAACCATGAGCAATTTCATGTGGAAGCCCAATAGCTAAAAGAACATGTGATGGATCTAAAGACCCAGATGTACAAGCAGAACCACTTGAAGCAGCAATTCCCTTCATATCAAGTAGTAAAAGTAAGCTTTCACCTTCTATAAATTCAAAAGAAAAATTAGCATTATTAGGAAGTCTTTTTTCTCTATCACCATTTAAACGCACATATTCAATGTTATTTAATATCCCATCAATTAGTTTATCTCTCAGATGAATAAGCTTTTTATTGTGTTCATCTAGGTTTTGAGTTGCAAGCTCAATCGCTTTTCCAAGACCTACAATACCTGCAACATTCTCAGTTCCTGCTCTTCTGTTTCTTTCTTGTGCTCCACCATGTTCATAAGGATGAATTTTTGTTCCCTTTTTGATGTATAAGGCACCAACACCTTTAGGGCCATAGAACTTATGTGCAGATAATGATAATAAATCTACACCTAATTCCTTAACATCAACCTTTATATTGCCTACTGCTTGGACAGCATCTGTATGAAATATTATTCCTTTTTCTTTTGCTATCTTGGCAATCTCTTTTATTGGTTGTATTGTACCAATCTCATTATTAGCAAACATTACAGTTATTAAAATGGTATCTTCTCTTATTGCATCTTTAATTTTTTGTGGATCAACAACTCCATTTTCTTCAACTGGTACATAAGTTACTTCAAATCCTTGCTCTTGTAAATATTTACATACATGCAAAACTGCATGGTGCTCAATTGTAGTTGTTATTATATGCTTACCTTTTTTCTGATTTGCATATGCTACACCTTTTATAGCCCAATTATCAGACTCAGTACCACCTGAGGTAAAGTATATCTCTGATATATCGGCATTTAATGCCTTCGCTACTCTTTCTCTTGCAATATCTATTGCTTTTTTGGCTTCTCTACCAATTGAATATATTGTTGATGGATTACCATACTTTTCTGTAAGATATGGCATCATCTCATCTAAAACCTCTTTTTTTAGAGGGGTTGTTGCAGCATGATCAAAGTATATGAACTTTTCAGTCATTTATATCATCTCCTATTATTCCTATCAATTTTCTTTATAATATTAATATACCCAATTTTATATTAAATATAAAACATATATGAATCTTTTGAAGCCATTTTTTTATAGTCTTCAACTAACTCTCCTAATGTTATATTATCTACAACATTAGCTACCGCATCTTTAACCTTTTCCCAAACCTTTTTTGTAACGCACATCTCTGCCCTTGGACAATTTACCTTCATATCATCATCAATACATTCTGACGGTGATAACGACCCTTCTAAAACCCTTAAAATCTCACCAATTGTAATTTTAGAAGGCTCTTTTGATAAGGTATAACCACCTTGAGCACCCCTTGAGCTTTTTACAAGCCCTGCTTTTTTAAGAATTGCTATAAGTTGTTCTAAATAGTGTTCTGAAATATCCTGCCTTTCAGCAATACTTTTAAGTGAAATTAAGCCTTCTTGGTAATGTAGAGCCAAATCAAACATCGCTCTAACACCGTATCTCCCTTTTGTTGATAACTTCATCATAATTTATATCCCCTCAATTCCGACCTATTAGCTTGGAATTCTTATATTATGATAGCACTAATATTGGTATTTGTCAATCATGAAAAAATTAATCAGAATAATAAATAAAAAAAAGAGTACATCAACCATCCAATGATGTTACTCTTTTTCATTCTTAATTTATATTAAATTTATTATAGCAAACTCCCAAAGTTATATGGTGACCCTAAGGGGAGTCGAACCCCTGTCTCCACCGTGAGAGGGTGGTGTCCTAGGCCACTAGACGATAGGGCCACTTTTGGCTGCGGGACTAGGACTCGAACCCAGACAAGATGATCCAGAGTCACCTGTGCTACCATTACACCATCCCGCAGCATTTGAGCAACCTATATGATATCACAAAGGATAGCCCAAGTAAATAGCGAACATATTTATGTTAATATCTTAATGATTTAAAAGTATGTTCAAGTAATCCTGTTTCAAATAATTGTGGTTTCTCAAATGTTGATTTTACTTCTATAATTCTATTTTCTTCCACTGCTTTATCAATTGAATGCATAACATCAAGCACATGATAAGCAAGATCCCCATGTGCTCTGTTTTTTCTGTTGTTTAATATTGCATCAGCCATATCAGCAATTCCTAATCCTCTTGCATCATATGTATAGGAATATATCAATGGTATGTTTTGCCAATTAGACATATTTCTCGTTTTAATTTGAACTGGCCCATCGAAAAAGTTTGGATCAGGTACTCTTAATGTCCCTTTTGTGCCATATATTTCTATATTTGGTGTTTGTGTTGCCCAAACATCATAGCTTGTTGTGTAGTTACCTATTACATTATTCTCTAATTCCATTAATGTAGCAACAAATGTAGGCATCTCAACATCAAAATACTGCCCATATTTTAATGATGAGGTAATAAGTCTTTTTTTGTAAGTCATTTTTTGCATTGCTGTAACCTTTTTTACTGGCCCAACTAAATTGACTAGTGCAGTTATATAGTATGGAGCTAAGCAATATAGTGGACCAGCACCATACCTATAATAGTCTTCTGGCTCAGGATGCCAACTTTCTGGACCTGAATCTAATACAAATGCTGAAAATCCTATAACATCACCTATCCAACCATCTTCTATAACCTTTCTTGATGTCTGAAGCCCAGCACCTAAAAATGTATCGGGTGCACAACCAACATAAAGCCCTTTTTGCTTTGCAAGTTCTAGAACTTTTTGAGCATCTTCAAGCGTAATTGTTATAGGTTTTTCACAATATACATGTTTATTATTTTCTAAAGCCATTAAATTAAGTTGTGCATGGTATTTTGGTGGTGTTAAATTTATAACTATATCAACTTCTGGATGCTTAATTAATTCTTCAGTAGAAAGTACATAGTCAACGTTATATTGTTTTGCTTTTTCCAATGCTCTTTCTTTGTTTACATCGCTACAAGCAACAATATGTAAAAAATCATATTTTGAGCAATTTCTAAAGTAAACATCACTAATATTTCCACATCCTATTATGCCAAGGTTAATTTTTTTCATGAACCTTACCCCCAATTACATCTTTTAGATTATTTTACAACCACTTTTATAAAAAGTAAACACGCTTTCACAAAATTAAATATTCCATGGTCTTATAAATTTGCTAACCTTATTTATTAGATTTACAAACTCCCTTTTTGAAAAACTTGTATCTTGTATAACTGACACAGGAAAAACGCCTGCAATACTATTTGTTATGAAGCATTCTTCAAAAGTATTTATCTCATTAATATAAATATGTTCATATCTTAATTCAAATCCAAGTTCTTTCATATATTTTTTTATATTTTTTCTTATTATTCCGTTTAACAATCCACATGATATTTTAGGTGTATAAATCTCAGAACCTTTTCTAAAGAAAATATTTGCATACACTGTTTCACATATTTGTCTTTCATTATTTATTATTATACATGAATCATAGCCCTTTTTAATTGCAATATTATGTTCTATATGAAATATATTAGCAGTTTGAATCTTAAAATAATTAAAAATATTTCTTTTATCCCTCAGTGTTTTAGCAATACAAAGTTTCATACCGTTTTTATACAATTCTTTGCTATATCTTATTTCTTTTTCTTCAATTTTAAATACATTATTATTTTCCACTATTATTTTTAAACCACCGAATTCTTTATTAATATATTTTTTTAATGAATTTTCAAAATCAATAAAAGAAAGCTCAAATGGAATATGAAAGGTTCTACACGCCCTTTTTAATCTTTTAAAGTGATCTTCTGAAAAATGTATTTTTTCATTAGAATAATAAACTGTTTCAAAAGGAAATATCTCCATCATCACACTTATCTCCTAATAACAGATTTAAAAAAGCTTTGCCTTTTTGTAAAGTCTCTTCATATTCTTTTATTGGGTCAGAATCCCAAGTAATTCCTCCTCCAACATTGAACATAATATTTTGATAATTGAGTATTAGAGTTCTTATTGCAATATTAAAATTGCAAAACCCACTATCAGATATAAATCCAATTAATATCAATTTCATCCCTATTTTTTACAACAACGTCTTGTCCTAATATCAAGAAGTAATGATATAAATTATATGTAAAAGAATCAAAATTATCAATAATGAGAAGCATGAAAAAGCAACTCCTTTATTTTTGATAATAGTATCGGTGTCTCAGTCTCAAGCAATCAATAACAATAATATCAATAACATTAATAATTATTTTGAACACATAATTCAATATAAGATATGCTATTGTGGGATATGTCAGTATTAGCAGAAATATGACAAGAGAAACCGTATTCTGTGGTTGGTAGTGTGACAAGGAGAACCGTCCCCGTTGGCTTGCTGTGTACCAGGGAGAACCG
>JBGGOQ010000023.1 GCA_041320695.1 Caldicellulosiruptoraceae bacterium PP1
ATTTACAAATGATAATTGATTTTCATACACATTGTTTTCCAGATGATTTAGCCCAAAGAGCAATGAAGAAGTTATCACAAAATTCCTCACTTTCCTATTATCATAATGGCACAGTAAATGGATTAAAAGAGGTAGCTAAAAAAGCTAAGATTGATAAATGTATAGTTTTACCAATAGCCACAAAGCCAGAACAAACTCAAACAATTAATAGATGGGTAAAATCCATTCAAGATGAATGTATAATAAGCTTTGGGACTATACATCCAAAATATCAAAACTGGCAAGATGAAATTAATTGGTTAAAAGAAAATAATTTTAAGGGAATAAAATTTCATCCTGATTATCAGGACTTTTTTGTAGATAGTAAGGAAATGTTCCCAATATATGACGCAATAATTCAATGCGGTATGATTATGATATTCCATTGTGGTGTTGATGTTGCATTTAATCCACCATATCATTGCACACCAGACAGGTTGATTAATTTATTAAATGAGTTTCAAGATGCTAAGATTGTTGCAGCACATATGGGTGGATATAGGTTTTTTTCAGATGTTCAGAAATACCTAATAGGTAAAAATGTTTATCTTGATACCTCATTCTTTTTTGGTGAGGAATATGTAGGAAATATTGAAGATATTTTAAAAAAGCATGGAATTGAAAAGATATTATTTGCAACAGACTCACCATGGAAAGACCAAGCAAGAGAAATTGAATATATTAGAAATTTAAGGTTAACAGATGATGAAAAAGATATGATTTTAGGTAAAAATGCTATGAGATTATTAGAATTAAATAATTGATAGAAGAAATAAAAAAGATTATAATAAAGTTAGAAAGTTATACATTATTACTTGGAGTTGATTGTTGATGTTAGTTGAATTAAAACAAAAAGCTCAAGTTACAATACCAAGCGAAATAGTTAAAAAAATGAAACTTAATCCAGGAGATAAATTTGAAGTTGAAGAAAAGGATGGTAAAATTATTCTTACACCAGTAGTTGTAATTCCAAGAGAACAAATATGGTTCTATTCTAAAGAATGGCAGCAAGGAGAAGTTCATGTTGAGGAGGATATAATAGAAGGTAAATTCAAATCAGCTTCTACTAAAGAAGATCTCTTTAAAGATTTGGGGTTAGATGAATGATTAAGGTTTATTATACTGATTATTTCGTTGAAAAAGTAAATGAATTATCCTCTGATATTAAAAAAATACTAAAACAAAAACTCTCATTGATGGTTGAAAATCCAAAGCATCCTTCTTTACGTTCAAAAAAGATTAAGGGAAGTGATAATATTTTTGAAGCAAGTATTACAATGGAGATAAGAATGACTTGGCAGTATTATAAAGATGGAATATTACTTAGAAATATAGGAGAGCATGATAAAACTCTTAAAAATCCATAAATATTTAATCTATAAAAGTTGGGCTAAAACCCAACTTTTTTATTTTTCAAAGAATAAGCTTAAAATATTTGCTAAAATAATATTAATCTAAAATATTAATTTGAAAGGTGATATTAATGTTTAAAATTGGCTTTGGTTTTGATGTTCATAAGCTTGTTGAAGGAAGAAAACTTATTCTTGGTGGTGTTGAGATACCTTTTGAAAAGGGGCTTTTAGGTCATTCTGATGCTGATGTATTATTACATGCAATAATTGATGCAATAATTGGAGCATTAGGACAAGGAGATATTGGAAAGCATTTTCCTGATAATGATAATTCCTATAAAGATATTAATAGCTTGATATTGTTAGAAAAAACTAAAACACTTCTTGAAAATAATGGATTTTCAGTTGTAAATATCGACTCAACAGTAGTTGCACAAAAACCTAAAATACTTCCCTTTACAGAAAAAATGAAAGAAAACATAGCAAAATGTTTAGGGATTGATATAAATATGATAAATATTAAAGGTAAAACAACAGAAGGTTTGGGATTTGAAGGAAGACAAGAAGGGATTTCAGCATATGCAGTTGTTTTAATACAAAAAAACGAATAAATGTTTGTGAAATTCTTTTTAATTTGATAAAATAATTTTAGGTGATATTGAATGATTGATATTAATAAAATTACAGAAGAAATAAATAATAAATGTAAGAATATAACCCGATATAATAATAGCTTGCAAAAAACTATAGAATTATTAAAGGATTGGTTTAAAACAACTAACTTTGAACAAACAAATTTTATTTTAAATAAGCTTCCAGACAAAAATTCAAAAAGTGAGCTACTTCTTTGTTATCCTACAAGATCAAATAGTATATATGAAAAGCATAAATGTAGCAATATTGAAGAATACTCTGTTGTTGCAGTTGATGGAAGCAATACTGATATAGATAGACATAATTTAATTTTATATTACTTATTGAATATTGCACTGGTTGAGATAGACTATAACAAAGATTCAAGTTCTTTTTTTCACCAAACTCAACCATTTGTTTTTATAGATGAAGATGTAATATCGCAAAAAAGTGGTTATTATGATATAAAATCAACTGCTGAAATATCAAAAGAAAGACAAACTTTGGAGTTTAGATTTATAAAAGATTATGTAAATAGAAAACTTGATAATGATAGAGTAACAATAGTCCTTTTTGATGGAAACCTTATAAACTGGGCTGAAAATAGACAGGATAATAGATTTGGAAGAAAGCCTTATGAAGAGATCGAAGAGCTTTTTAAGTTATCAAAAAATAAAAACATTGTAATATGTGGCTTTATATCCTCACCAAAAAATACTTTACTTTCAAACTTATATAGAGTTAACTGGTGTCCATATAAAAAATTAAGATGCCAAAATTGTGAGGAAAGTTTTTTTTCAGAATGTATAAAATATAGCAAAATTAAAGATTGGCTATTTTTTGATAACCTAAATGAAGGAGAGTATACTACATTTTTTTATTCATTTGGTAGAGAAAGCGATATTTTATTTCCAACAGATGTTGTTTTTACGTACTTAAATACAGGTAATGAAATTGCAAGAATTGAGCTTCCTGCATATCTTTTAGATGATAATGAAAAGGTGCAAAGGGTAATTTCAGCAATATTTCATCAAACAAAGCTTGGTTTTGGTTATCCTATATCTTTAACACATGCTCATAATCTTTCAACAATTACTAATGCTGATAAAAAGACCATTGAAGGTATTATATATTCGGTTATAGAAAATAATTTGCCATTTTCAAGTAAAAAAATAAATAAATTGAATAGAATAATATGACTTGGGGTGAAAAAATGGATACAATAGGAGAAATAGTTTTAGTAGATTTTTCTTCTATTACGTGTGAGGCAAAAGTATATGACAATATTCCAACACCAGGACGATTTATTAAGTTTTTCATAGATGATATTTGTGTTTTAGCAATATCAACAAAGTATAGTATATCAAGTATTGAAAAAGATGGACCTGCTAAGGCTTTATGGAAGGATAAAGAAGAAGTAAAAAAGCTTTATCCACAAATGGATATGATGCTAAAAGGCTATTTTAATGCCATAGTTATTGGATATATTCAAGATAATTCATTTAAGTATGGGCTTCCACCAAAAAGCATAAGCATTCATACCTTAGTTTATGAAGCAGAGGATAAAGAAGTTTTATTAGCAACTCAAAGTAGCATTTTTTTACATACCATTTTAAAAGAAAAGGATATAGATATTTTTGAGGTAATACCAAATGCTTTATATTTAGCATATTTAGTAAGAAACAAAGATGAGAATTATCTTGTAGAAATAGGTAAAGAGTTAAATATGTATTTAAAGTATGACTTAAATATCTTAACACCAATAATTGAAAGATTAGAAAGCTTAATATACTAAAAATGGAGTGAATACATATGGCTGATTTGGGTAAAATAGTTTCTGGTTCTTATCTTGAAGGGTTAGAGATAAAGCTTGATGATATTAGCCTTATTGAAGATATAAGAATTGGCAGTATTTTAGTTTGTGATGGCATTAAAAAGAAATATTATACAATGCTTTTTGATGAGATTATTGAAGGTATGAATAAAACAGCCTTAATTGAGATGCCTAGGCCTACAAACAGTATTTTATTAAATAAGATAATTAATAACTCTTCTATATATACAATTTTAAAGGCACAACCAATGTTAGCTTATAATAAAGAAGACAGAATAAATGAACCAATAAGAAATATACCATTGCATTCAACAAAAGTAAGAAAAGCAACACCAGATGATATATCTGACGTTTTTGGAAAAAGCGATTTAACAAAAAGATTTTATCCTATCGGAAGCCCCATTGATATGGGACAAGAGATTGATGTATGTTTAGATATTGATAGATTTATTGAAAGAAGTAGTGGTATATATGGAAAAACTGGGACAGGTAAATCATTTATAGCTCGTCTTATAATGGCAGGTATAATACTATCAGATAGGACATCTTTGCTTATATTTGATGCTCATTCTGACCATGGTAAAGATAGTGTTGATGAACAGAATAGAACTGTAAAAGGTCTTAGAACTCTTTTTGGTAATAAAATTCAACTTATGACAATTGATTACAATAATAAATATGCTAATGTAATTCCAATTGAGATAAATGTAGAAGATGTAGAGATTGGAGATATTCTTTGTGTTGCTGATGAACTAAATTTAAATGAAACAGCAGAACAGGTTATGATTGCCCTGAAAAATAGATTAGAGCCTCAAGGAAGGCATTGGTTAAAAGAGCTTCTTACAAATGGCAATAGCTTAATTGATGAGTTTGGAGAGGATAGAACTGTTTTTGATAGACGTTCATTAGAAGCATTGATAAGAAAACTTGAGAAGTTAAAAGAGCTTCCATATCTAAAATATGATAGACAAGCAGGTAATGATTCTATTGATATAATTCTAAATTACTTACAAAAAGGTATTAGCGTTGATATTATGTTTGGCTCACAAGAGGATTTACTTTCTTATCTATTTGTTACAAATGTTTTATCAAGAAGGATTTTTACAAGATATATGCAGCAATATGAAATAGCTTTGGCAAAAAAGCAAAATACAAAGGATATTCGACCTTTGGTTATAGCCATTGAAGAGGCTCACAGGTTTTTAGCACCTGAGATTGCAAAACAAACCATCTTTGGCACAATTGCAAGGGAAATGAGAAAGGCTAAAGTTAGCCTTATGTGTATTGACCAAAGACCATCACAGATTGATTCTGAGATTGCATCTCAGATAGGAACAAGAATAATTCTATCATTATCAGATGAGTCAGATATTGCTGCTGCTTTATCAGGTATGAAAAATGCTAAACAACTAAGAGGGATAATAGAATCGCTTGATACAAAACAACAAGCCCTTGTTATAGGGCATGCAATTCCTATGCCAATAGCAATAAAAACCAAAACTTATGGTCAGGAGCTTTATGACTATATATCACTTTATAGCTCTAATGAAGATATTCAAAAGGTTGATGAAGTGCTTTATAATGAAGCACAAGAGTTTTTTAAGCAGTTTGATTACTAAAATTTATGGAGTGATTATTGTGTTAAAGATTGTCCATACTGCCGATTTACATTTTGGTGTAACAACATATAGCAAAGAAACTCCAGATGGACTTGGTTCAAGAGTTTTAGACTATTTCAAAACGTTTACCCAAATTAAAGATTTTATTTATGAAAACAATGTTGATATTCTTTTAATAACTGGTGATATTTTTAAAGATAGAGAGCCAAACTCAACTTTAAGAAATAAGTTTTACAAAGAAGTTTTAGAGCTTTCACAAAGAGGAGTTATTTGTATAATAATACCAGGAAATCACGATATGCATCCATTTGAAATAAAGGACCATAATATCAAAACATTGCAGATTTTTGATTTAGAAAATGTTTATATAATGGATAAAAATTTTCAAGAGTTAATAATTGAGAAGAATAACCAGAAGGTAAGATTTATTTCTATTCCATATCCTTATCCAGAAAGGATTTTAACATTACTTGATAAGAAAAATATCTCAGAAGAAGAGATGTCTTTGTTTTTTTCAAATTACATTGAACAAAAGATAAATAATATGTTAGAAAGTAGCCCTGATATTCCTACAATTATAGGTGCACATCTTACAATGTCAGAGGCTACTGTTGGTAGCGAAAGAGGTATTATGTTAGGAAGGGATATAAAAGTATCTTTGTCAGCCTTTTTAAACCCCAAAATATCATATGTGGCTTTAGGCCATATTCATAAACCACAGATTTTAAATGCAAAAGAACCTTTAATTTCTTATTGTGGTAGCCCTGATATTTTAGATTTTTCTGAAATATCTGATAAAAAAGGTTTTATGTATTTAGAAATAAATGAAAATAAACTAATTTATAGCTTTATAAACACAAAAGTAAGGCCATTTTTTGAAATAAAAATAAATCTTACTGAGTTTGATGAAAATGAAAATTATGAGGAAAAAGTATTTTTAAATATAGATAGATTTATAAATAAAGTAGAAAAGGAAGGTATTAATTTTAAGTCAAGTATTGTTCGAGTTCTTATATATACAACAAATATAATAAAAAAGAATTTAGATTTTAAAAAAATACAGGAATATATTGAAAAGAAATGTTTTTATCTTTCAGCAATAAACATTGAAGTAATTGATAACAAGAAGGACTTTAGGATTGTTGACATTGATGAGTCTACAAATCCATCTGAAGCATTTAAAAAATATCTGAACTCGCATCTAAAATATAAAGATTTAAAAAATAAAGACCAAATTATAGAAAAATTTAACCAATTGTTTATGAAAAATAATAACTCTTTATCATAAGGAGAGCAAGTTTATGAAACCTCTTTATCTAAAAATTGAAAACTTTAAATCATATAAAGAATCAAACAATGAGATTGATTTTGAAAGAATACATATTGCATGTATCTCGGGAAATAATGGAAATGGAAAATCTTCAATAGCAGAGGCCATTTCTTGGGCTTTATTTGGTGAGTTTGAATCGGTATATAAAAGCACAAGAAAAGGTAAAGCTGAAGAAGTCGAATTTATCAATACTGATAAAGATTATATGCTTGTTGAATTTGAATTTATGTTAAATAATACAACATATAAGGTTATAAGAAGGCTAAATAGGAAAAAGAAAAAGGATATTCAGCTTTATATAAAATCAAATAACAATTATATTCCATTAACAGAGGCAACACCTACAAAAACTCAGCAAAGAATTTTAAATATACTAAAAGTTAATTTTGATACATTTTTACAGTCAGTATATCTATCACAAAAAAGAAGCTCTGATTTTATAACAGCCGACCCTTCTGAAAGGAAAAATATATTATCACAGATACTTGGGCTTGATATTTATGACTTAATAAACAAAGATGCTAAAGCAGAAAGAGACCTACTAAAATCAGAGATAGATAAAATTGATGTTGAACTTAAGATTCATGACAAAATAGTTTCTGAAAAAGAAGTAACTTTAGAAAAATTAAGTAGTCTAAACAATGAAAAAAATAATATTGAAAGTAAGATTTTATTTCTTGAAGAAGAAAGAGAAAACTTAAATAAATCTGAGGCTGAATATATTAATAAGTTAAGCAAAGTACAATTGAAAGCAGAACAATTAAAAAAATTAGAAAATGATAAGATTTTAATTTTGAAAAAAATAGATGAAACTGATAAAAAAATAAATGAAATAAGTGTGCTACTTCAAAATCAAGAATTTTTATATCAAAAAACAATAGAGTTAAATCAATTAAAACAAAAACATCAAATATATTTAGACAAACAAAATAGGTATAATAATATCACAAATGCTATTGAAGCAAAAAAAGGAGAATTGAATGCTTTAATACAGCATCTTAATATTAATAATGAAAGGATAAAAAGCATTGATAATGAAACACAAAGGCTTACTAATGAAATAAATGCTATTAAAAATAGCTATGATAATTTAAGAAATGATTTAAAAGAGGTTGAAAAAAGCTTAGAATTAATTGAAAATGAAAAAAAAGAACTTGAGAAATTAAATAATACTTTGATTGATTTACAATCAGAAGAAAGAAAGGTTGAAAAAAGATTATCTGAACTTAGAAATGAATACTCTTCAATAAATTCAAATATTTTTGACAGATGTCCACTTTGTAAAAGACCAATTACCAAAGAGGACAAAGGGCATATTTTAAATGAAATTATAGAAGAGGGCAAAAATTTAAAAAAAGAAAAAGAAACATTACAAAAAAACGTTGGTGAGATAAAAGAAAAAATTAAGAATATAAATGTAGCTATACAAAAAGAGAACCAATATAATTCACGTAAGCTAAATATAATGACCAAATTAAATTCAGGAGAGAAAATTATTGAAAATAATAAGTCAATTATTGATAAAAACAATGCCGAAAAAAATAATTTAATTAGCCAAAACCAATTACTAAACCAAAAGATTAATACAACTCAACAAGAGATTATTGAACTTAATAATCAATTAAATATTTTAGATTTTAATCCCAAAGAATATCAGGATTATATTAAAAAGATAAATGAGCTTGAAAAATATCAAAATGAATATAATCAGTTAGAAAAAAAGAAAGAACAACAAATTTATTATATAAATACATTAGAAAACTATAAAAATGATATTGATAAAATACAAAAAGAAATAAATGGACTCAAGAAAGAAATTGATGAATTAGACCAAAAGAATATTTTGAATATGATTGAAAAGATAAAGAAAGAAAATGAGTCCATAAAACAGCAAATTAACAATAATAGGGATATTTTAAATAAGATTATAATGGACTTAGGTGAATTTGAGCAAAAGAAAAAGCAAATTGATATATCTGAAAAATTAATACAAGAAAATCAACAGAAATTAAAAGAATTATTAATGAATAAAGATATCTTAGATACAATAATTGAGATAACAACTGATAAAGGTATAAAAGCTGAAATTATTGCAAATACTTTACCACAAATTGAAGATGAGGCTAATGAAATATTAAAAAAACTTACTGATGGCAAATTTTCAGTGAAGTTTTTGACACAAAGAGAAACTTCAAGTGGTGAACTTGAAGAAACACTATCCATCCAAATAGAAGATATTAATGGAACCAGAAATTATGAACTTTTCTCAGGTGGAGAACTTTTCAGAATAAATTTTGCTTTAAGAATTGCATTATCAAAGGTTTTGTTAAAAAGGTCAGGTGCAAGTATTAGAATGCTTATTTTAGATGAAGGCTTTGGTTCACAAGATGAAGAAGGAAGACAAAATATTATAGAGTGTCTTAATGCAATTAAAGAACAATTTGATTGTATTTTGGTAATTACACATATAGAAGAATTTAAAGATGCATTTGAGCAAAAGATTATTGTAAAAAAAGATATGGAAGGTTCTAAGATTATTGTTGTATAATATAATAGATTGTTTGATAAATGATTTTTAAGGAGGTTTTAAATATGTCTAAAAGAGGATTTCCTGGTATGGGTGGCTTTAATATAAATCAATTACAAAAACAAGCCAAAAAAATACAAGAAGAGATTGAAAAAACACAACAAGAACTTGAAAGTAAAGAGCTTGAAGTAACAGCTGGCGGTGGTGCTGTTAAGGTTGTAATTACAGGTAAGAAAGAGCTAAAAAGCATTGAAATATCACCTGATGTTGTTGATAAGGATGATATAGAAACATTACAAGATTTAATATTAGCTTGTGTTAATGAAGCAATTAGAAAAGTGGAAAAAATGGTTGAAGAGGAAATGGGTAAAGTTACAGGTATGGGGCTTCCAGGATTATTTTAGAGGCTGGTATAAATATGGTTAATAAGGATAATGCAATCAACAAACTTGTAAATGAGCTTGAAAAGCTACCTGGTATTGGTTTAAAAACTGCTCAAAGGTTAGCTTTTCATATTATCAATATGAAGACTGAAGATGTTAATTCTTTGGCAAATGCAATTCTCAGTGCAAAGAAAAATATAAAGTTTTGCAAAAACTGCTGCAATTTTACCGAAGAGGATTTATGTTCTGTTTGCAGTGATCACAAAAGAGATAAAAGTATAATTTGTGTTGTTGAAGACCCCCAGGATGTTGTAGCTATGGAAAAGGTAAAGGAGTATAAAGGGCTTTATCATGTTTTACATGGGAGTATTTCACCACTCAAAGGAAAATACCCAGAACAACTAACTATTGATGTCCTATTAAAAAGGCTTGCAAATCCTGAAATAAAAGAGGTTATATTGGCAACCAACCCTGATGTAGATGGAGAAGCAACAGCATCTTACTTGGCAAGGCTATTAAAGCCAATGGGAATTAGAGTGACCCGGATTGCACGAGGAATTCCAGTTGGTGGTGATATTGAATTTGCTGATGAGGTTACCATTCTCAAGGCATTAGAAGGAAGAAAAGAAATTTGAAGAAAAGAAATTAAGGTATACTTAGATATATTAATATCATAATATAAATAGAGATTATTTATGGAGGAAAGCCTTGAGATTGGAGTTAGTGGATAGGCTTGGTGTGAGTCTTCCTATATTAAACTACAAAAAGATAACTAAATTACATGACTATGATGTTGATTATTTAATTTTAGAGCTAAAAAGGTATTTAGAACATGCCGAATCCCTTTTTAATACAACAGATGACCAAGATTTAGTGGAAATTGCTATTTATAAGCAAATTCTTGCTGAAAAATGGCTGAATTATATCTACAAAAAGTTAAAAACAAATAATATATCTTAAAATTTTGCCCGGAAGATTTATTCTTTCGGGTTTTTATTTTTAACTTATATTAAATATTATTTAACTATAATAGTGGCTTAAATTATAAAAATATATTTTTGATTAGATTAGTTTAAAAACATTTGAGAATCATGAAAAAATATGCAATAATATATAAAATATTAAATTAACGAGGTGTTTATAATGATTTATAGAACCATCCCTAATACAGACCTCCATGCTTCAGTTATTTCCATTGGTACAGCCGAAATAGGTGGTAGCATTGATACTGAAACTTCATATAAAATTTTGGACTTATATATTGAAAAAGGCGGTAATCTAATTGACACTGCCCATGTTTATGCAGATTGGCATAATAAAGAAAGAAGCTCAAGTGAAAAAACAATTGGTAAATGGCTAAAACAAAGAGGTAATAGGGATAAGGTTATTTTGGTTACAAAAGGTGGACATCCTGAGGTAAATACAATGCATATTTCAAGACTATCAAGAGATGAGATTCTGAAGGATATTGATGAAAGTCTTCAGTTTTTAGGTGTTGACTTTATTGATATTTATTATCTTCACAGAGATAATACAAAAATACCAGCTTCAGAATTAATTGAGATATTAAATGAAAAAATAAAGGAAGGCAAAATACGATATATTGGTTGTTCAAATTGGAGATGGGAAAGAATAGAAGAGGCAAATTCCTATGCAAAATCAAAAGGACTTAAACCTTTTGTAATAAGTCAAATTCAGTGGAGCTATGCAACAATAAATCCAGGTTCTATAAAGGATAAAACACTTGTTGCAATGGATGAAAATGAGCTTGAGTTTTACAAGAAAAATAAACTTCCTGTTGCTGCATTTACCTCACAAGCTATGGGCTTTTTTAGCAAGTTAGATACTGTTGGAATAGCTGGATTAAAGCAAGATGTTAAAGATATATATTTAAATGAAGAAAATTTAAAAAGATATGAAAGATTAAAAGAAGTTGCAAAACAGCTTAATACAACTATCTCAGCAGTTACACTTGCTTATCTTACATCACAAGAATTTCCTGTATATCCCATAATAGGTCCTAAAAATATAGAACAACTTGAAGATAGCTTGAGTTATGCTGATTTACAATTAGATAAACAAACAATTGAGTATTTAGAAGGGATAAAATAATCTAAATAAGGCTGAACCAAAATTAATGGTTCAGCCCTTTACTTTGTAATTATTTATGTCAAATCTGAATATAAATTTAATAGAAAATATTTAAATGGAGTTAGACAAAATGAAAATAATTGAACTTATATTTTCTGTTTTACTTTCTTGTATTTTTATAGTGGTATTTAATTACTTATGCAATGATTATGGTATGCATATTGGATTTAATATTTATAATGTGTTATTCATTTCTTTAATAGGTTCTGCCGGTCTTATTGGGGTTGTTTTTATTTCTTACATTTTTTCTTTGTGAATATGTGAATTCTGGTAGTTTTATAATATTCCTTTTTTCGAGAATTCCTACAACAAAGCCTAAAATATTTGATACTGGCAAGAAAAATACAGAAACAAGGTATGCATTTTTTAAAATCTGTATATTGTGCATTATAGAGGCTTTTGATTCTGCCCAAGAGTAAATACCTATAAATGGCGAATTCCATACTCTAAATAGTACATTTTGCCAAGATGTATTAATTCTCCATTTATTATCAAATGATAATGCATTATAAGCCAAAATAAAGATTATTACTGATGGAATAACAGCAATTAATGTTGCAATTATTCCTTCTTGCAAAGTCAAATTTTTCTTACTCTTTGCATAAAATCTTCCACTTGACCAAAAGCCATAGCAATATAAGAATGAGATAATTATTCCTGTAATTAAAAGTGCTGTTGGACGTTTAAATAAACCAAAATACATATACATAAAAACAAAGAAAATAAAAAATGTAAGAACATGATTTTTAAAAATGTGCAGCGAATATAGTAAAGTTTTTTTCATAAATAATGCCTCCTACCTTAGCTTATAAAA
>JBGGOQ010000024.1 GCA_041320695.1 Caldicellulosiruptoraceae bacterium PP1
TAAATAATATATCGAAAAGGAGGTATTAGAATGGCTAAGTATGTTTATCCAGCAATATTTCAAACCGAAGATGTCGGTGGTTACTCTGTATCGTTTCCTGACCTTTTAGGATGTTATACAGAAGGAGACAGCCTTGAAGAAGCCATAGAAATGGCCAGAGATGCTTTGGGTCTTTATCTTTACTCCCTTGAAGAAGATAAAGCACCAATACCAACACCTTCAAAACCCGAACAAATACAAACAATGCCCGGGCAATTTATTACTTTTATCGATATTGATATGATAGAATATCGCAAAAAACATGATAATCGTGCAGTCAAAAAAACACTTACAATACCAGCTTGGTTAAATACTATTGCAGAAAATAATAATATTAACTTTTCTCAAATTTTACAAAATGCCTTAATTGAACATCTCAATTTAAAAGATGCACAAAAATAATAATGACGTTTCAAAAGGGAGAGGATATTTTCTCTCCCTTTTGCACTTTGTCATATCACTCTTTTATTTTAACCAACTTGTTCTGTATCGCCAACATGATTACTAAGCGTTTTTAGCCTGCCTCTAAGGGTTATGCTAACACAACCGTTGTAGTATTCTCTTGTTCATAACTTACCCATTAGGATCAAGCATAATATCCTATAACCATGAACAATGAGAGGAAAATAAAAATGTACAAATAATTATGTAATATGGAAAAGTTCCCATCGGTTAATAATACGTAAAAGTCTTTTTCGATGGGACTTTTTTAGTGAAATTTTTTCTTCGCATAAATAATGATTTTATTTTATGTATTAATACACTATAATAGTAATTAATAGAAAAATATTAATTAACAGTATAGAACTGAATGAAATACAATAAATCCATATGACATGGGTAAATGGGTAGCTAACTCAATAATGGAATTAGGAAAAATGTAGAAAACAAGAAATAGTGATGCAATTATATACTTAGTATATATAAAACAGATGTTGAAAAAGTTATTGCAATAAGATTTTAATATCAGAATGATTATAAAAATATTTACTACTAAATGTTTGCTATTAGGTAAAAACTGGATATACACTCAAAGGAGTATTAGCAATATGGTAAATATAACAGGTAGCCTTTTTCAATCTTATTTAATTTGCAAAAGGCAAGTATGGTTAATGGCACATAAAATAGTTCCAGATCAAGAACATCCTCTTATTGAATTAGGAAGAATTATTGATCAAGAATCTTACAAAAGAGATAAAAAGAATATCTTTTTTGAAGGCGTTACCATTGATATGGTAAAAAAACAGGAAGGAACATTTATAATATGTGAAATAAAAAAAAGCTCAAAAGCCTTAGACGCAGCAAAATTACAGCTTGAGTTTTACCTTTATAGGCTTTTGCAAAAAGGAATTGATGTAAAGGGTGAAATCCTTGTTCCAGAAGAAAAGAAGAGAACACTGGTTGAACTAAATGGAGAAAATATATTAAAAATTGAAGATATTATAAAGGATATAGAAAAAATAACTACATTAGAAAAACCACCAGAACTTGCGAAAAATAAATATTGCAAAAATTGTGGATATAAGGAGTTTTGCTGGTCATGAAAAATACTATTTATATCTTTTCTGATGGAGAGCTTAAAAGAAAAGATAATACAATATTTTTTGAAAACGAAAACGGAAAGAAATTTATTCCGGTAGAAAATACAAGTGAAATTATGATTTTTGGAGAGGTTACATTAAATAAAAGATTTTTAGAATTTTTAACTCAAAGTGAAATAATTTTGCATTTTTTTAATAGATATGAATACTATGTCGGTTCTTATTATCCTCGTGAGCATCTAAACTCTGGATATGTAATATTAAAACAAGCCGAACATTATAATGACCAAAATAAAAGACTTTTTTTGGCTCAAAAGTTTATTGAAGGGTCATACAAAAATATGATTGTAGTATTAAAATATTACAACAATAGAGGTACTGATCTAAACAAAATTATATTAAGTATAGAAGAACTTTCAAAGAAAATTTATGATACAAAAAGTATTTCAGAACTAATGGCATATGAAGGTAATATCAGAGATATATACTATTTAGCATTTGATAACATTATTGGTATAGAAGAATTTAATTTTCAAAGAAGAACAAAAAGACCGCCATTAAATTATCTTAATACATTAATAAGTTTTGGGAATTCGCTTATTTATACAACTGTTTTAAGTGAGATTTATAAAACGCATCTTGATCCAAGAATTGGATATCTGCACTCAACCAATTTCAGAAGTTTTACTTTAAATCTTGATATTGCTGAAATTTTTAAGCCTATTATTGTCGATAGGATAATATTTTCACTCTTAGGTAGGAAAAAGATTTCAACTGATGATTTTGAAAATAATCTTGAGGGTATTATTTTAAAGGAAAAAGGTATGAAAACTTTTGTTGAAGAATTTCAAAGCAAATTAGAAACAGTAATAAATCATCCCCATATAGGGAAATCTGCAACATACAGGACAATTATTAGAATGGAGGCATATAAAATTGAAAAGCATATAATTGGTGATGAAGAATATAACCCATTTATAAGTCAATGGTAGAGAGGTTTAATATGTTTGTGATATTTGTCTATGATGTAAATCAAAAAAGGGTAAATAAAGTCCTAAAAACTGCCAGAAAGTATTTGAATTGGGTTCAAAATTCGGTGCTTGAAGGCGAAATTACTGAAGGTAATTTTAAAAAACTTAAAATTGAATTAAAAAGGATAATAAAAGAAGATGAAGATTCTTTAATATTTTATACATTTGAGTCACTTAAATATTCAAGCCGAGAGATTATTGGATTAAAAAAAGGTGGAGAGGAATTAATATTGTAAGAATTGAGCCAATGGGGACGGTTCTGATTGGCTTCTCATTTCCGAAACAAACAGCGAAAGTCTGGTTTGGCCAATCTACCATCTACCGAACATATGTAATTATGATTAGTTTACTGTGGATATACAAAAATATATCAATAGGTCCAATATTCTATAGTTTTATTTTTTAATATTAAAAAAGCAAAATTATTAGATGAAAAGCGGGATGGAATTTAAATTATAAATTATGTTACTATTAAAAAGTTGAATATTTAGAATTGTAATAACAATATAAAATAAAAATACATTTAGTATAAACAATATTTTATAACTAAAATAATATTAAAAGATGCATTTTTTAAGTATAAAAAAGAGAGAAAATAAGCGTATATATATAAAAAATAATAATGAATAAATATAAAATCGCTAATAAAATATCTCCTGTCGACCTAAGATAATGTAAAAACCCCTGGAGGTCGACAGGAAATTTTTTTTATCATCAAATACTTGACAAGACTATAATAAGTGGTAAAATTTAATTATTACAGGATTATTACAAAACGAACGATGCATATATATGCTATAGATATATCAAGCCCTCCACGTGTTCTTAGCCTACCTATTAGGGATTGAAACTAAGTTAAATCATATACTTCTAATAAATTAGGCACGTTCTTAGCCTACCTATTAGGGATTGAAACTCTCTAAGCCTTAAAGGTAGAACTAATTCTAAGTTTGTTCTTAGCCTACCTATTAGGGATTGAAACTGTACACGTGAGTCCTATCATAGGAACCCATCCAGCGTTCTTAGCCTACCTATTAGGGATTGAAACATTGTTGGTGAATTTAAAGAAGAAAAGAAAGATTTTGTTCTTAGCCTACCTATTAGGGATTGAAACTTGATAACATTTTCTATGTTGTCAATATAATTATTTTTGTTCTTAGCCTACCTATTAGGGATTGAAACCAATTTTGGCATCAGTAATACTACCATCAGCAATTTGGTTCTTAGCCTACCTATTAGGGATTGAAACCACCTTCACCATCTCCTTTCAAGCCCAGCCATGCACGGTTCTTAGCCTACCTATTAGGGATTGAAACAAGTTTTTTCCATTTCCCTATCCATTTTTTTATCCCCGTTCTTAGCCTACCTATTAGGGATTGAAACATAACTACAGTTAAAATACAAGATGGATCTATAACTAGTTCTTAGCCTACCTATTAGGGATTGAAACATAAACTCATAATTGTAGGAACAAACTGAATAACCAAAGTTCTTAGCCTACCTATTAGGGATTGAAACAGTATAAATAATTTGCTTTTATGAAGCGTTGGCAAAGTTCTTAGCCTACCTATTAGGGATTGAAACGGCAGCCGCTTGAAGAACTCCAAGCGGGCTGCCTTGTTCTTAGCCTACCTATTAGGGATTGAAACCTACGCTTGGGGAGCGGACATTACTCTGAAAAACAACGGTTCTTAGCCTACCTATTAGGGATTGAAACTGCCTGAACAACAAAAGAAAGCTTTGCAAGAATTAGTGTTCTTAGCCTACCTATTAGGGATTGAAACTTTGCATAATAAATTTGGCGATGTATTACCTGAAGGTTCTTAGCCTACCTATTAGGGATTGAAACTATATTGACGGGTACTGGTTGGAATGTGGGTGTTATAGTTCTTAGCCTACCTATTAGGGATTGAAACCCAGATGAGAAATACAAAGAATTTTTACAAAAACATTGTTCTTAGCCTACCTATTAGGGATTGAAACCTCTTTAGCGTCGTAGCCAAGCTGAGCTAGATATTCTTGTTCTTAGCCTACCTATTAGGGATTGAAACAAGAGGCTCACCTCTCTTTCTTCTTTCTCAGATTTTCGTTCTTAGCCTACCTATTAGGGATTGAAACTAATTTCTACCCTATTTACGACTGGAAAACGGAAGGTTCTTAGCCTACCTATTAGGGATTGAAACATGTAAAGCCTTGCACAATATCAAACATTGTTGCTTGTTCTTAGCCTACCTATTAGGGATTGAAACCGCCGCACCATCAAAGCCCTTGAATTTGTTGCCAGCGGGTTCTTAGCCTACCTATTAGGGATTGAAACTTTGGATTTGTGCATAAGGAAACTGGGTTAAGGCGTTTGTTCTTAGCCTACCTATTAGGGATTGAAACCTCTCTTTCTCTCTTTCTTTTCTCTCGGCGTTGCGTGTTCTTAGCCTACCTATTAGGGATTGAAACTCTTCTCTCCCCTCGCTTTCTTTATAGTTTCCCTTGTTCTTAGCCTACCTATTAGGGATTGAAACGATGGTAACTACGATAAAGCAGTCGCAAATGCCATAGGTTCTTAGCCTACCTATTAGGGATTGAAACCTTTAATATTTTTGCCAATAAAAAAGCAACTGCACGTTCTTAGCCTACCTATTAGGGATTGAAACGGTACAAAAATATTATCTAAAATCTGTTCTATTTTTTGTTCTTAGCCTACCTATTAGGGATTGAAACAAGAAACTTTTAAACAAGCAGATAAAGCTGTAAAAGGTTCTTAGCCTACCTATTAGGGATTGAAACTTGATAGGCACTTTTCTTACTCCGCCATGCAAATTCGTTCTTAGCCTACCTATTAGGGATTGAAACTCATCACAATTACTAATCCCTTCTAAACCACATTCGTTCTTAGCCTACCTATTAGGGATTGAAACTTTATCAACAACGCAACCTTAGAAAATGTAGAATCAGAGTTCTTAGCCTACCTATTAGGGATTGAAACGGAAAAAACAAGATTAACGAAAGTGATGAAGTAGAAACGTTCTTAGCCTACCTATAAGGGATTGAAACATCATATATGCTCATCCTTTCTATACCCAGAATAACAATCTTAGCCTACCTATAAGGGACATGTAAAATAATGCTTGTAATAACAATCTGTTTACGTATAAATATCATATTAAGCTAATCAACTCTTC
>JBGGOQ010000025.1 GCA_041320695.1 Caldicellulosiruptoraceae bacterium PP1
TTAAGTATTTTACAGTTATTATCTATAGTAAAATATGCAGATCCATTTAAATTATTAGCAAATGAGATATCTCGAGTATCTAAGATATCATTTGTAACCCCACAATTTAGCTTGATTGTCTTATTCCTATATCTAATTGTTCCACTTATTCTTTCGTTGAAGATTTTCGAAAAGAAAGATATTACAGTTTAGCATATTGTTGCAATTTTGAGGGTAGATATAATAAATAGGTGTCTACCCTCAAATAATGCTAAAAATAAAGGAGTGGGGGTTTTTGAACCAAACAAAAATAAATAGAAAAATAATAGTATCACATAGAAGATGTAAAAAATTAGGACTTCAAAAGACAATTATATCTCCAATTATTATTCTAAAAAAAGATGAATTAAAGTTAAGATTAAGAAAAAATGATAAACTAATAAATATCTTTAAAAATTGTATTGAAAGTATTACAAGTCCAATAAAAAATAAATACATATTCATATTAACAGATTGTGAAGGATATCTTTTGGAAATGGTATATGAAAAGAAAAAATATTTATATATTGATAAGTATAATTTCAAAATTGGAATGTCATTTTCAGAACACAGTATTGGAACAAATGCAATTTCAATTGCAATGGAAATGAAGAAAACAATATGTTTAAAACCTCATGAACATTATTGTGAAATATTAAAAAAATGGTATTGTATTGCAGCACCATTGTTAATAAATGATAAAGATATAATAGGTTATATAGATATTTCAACAATTGAAGAGCGTATTGTTGATGAAATGATTTTATGTTTTGAACTGCTTAGAGAGAAGATATGTAATGAATATAAAATGCTTATAACAAGAGAAAAAGAATGTTTAAAAGAAAGCTTAACTGATAAGCAGATAAATGTGTTAAGATTATGTGCTAAGGGATATAAAGAAGCAGTTATATCAGAAGAATTAAAAATTAACATAGCAACAGTAAAATATCACAAAAAGCAAATTATATACAAGCTACAAACAAAGAGTATCCAAGAAGCTGTAGCAAAAGCAGTCAAGCTAAATTTAATATCTATATAGACTATACTTTAGTATAGTCTTTTTGTTTGTTAAATTATACTAAAGTATAGTCATATTTATAGTAAAACTATACAAAAATATAGTAGACAAAATAAACATTATTAAATAAAATTAAAAAAAGAATAGTGTTATAAATTATATGTATTTGTATTTATTATATGTAAACATTTAAAGTACAAATACTAATTGGTGTAAATACAATTTTAGATGAAAGAGGGAATAAAATTGCTACCCCACAATATCTATAATAGCAATAGGGCCCTCTCCATTTAATAACCCAATATTTTGATTATATTATATTTTAATCAATTTGAAAAGGAAGAAAGATTATAGCTGTTTGCAAAAAGGATAATTTGTTGAGGTAAAAGATGACAATACAGCAATTAAGTACAAGATGTAAAAGGAAAATAAAGAGAAAGTTTCATATAACATATATAAATAGTAAAAGCAATAACCAATCAGAATTAATGGAATATATTAGTAATATTTAAAAAAGACAATACAATTCTATATCCTCAAAGTATGCTTCTTTTAGAGGATTGGATATAAGCAAAAATATTAAATAGATGATTAAGAATAGGATAAAGAAAAAATTAAAGTTTTAAGCAATAAGCTATTTAAGCTTGTTAAATTTTTGATAGTAAGTATAGAACACGATAGATTAATATTATAGGCAAGAATAAATAGCAAGAGTGAAGAAATAGCAGATAAAAGGAAGTCAAGGAACAAAGACACATGATCGAAAGTAGATAAGGTGTTAGAACGCTTGAAAGATTTAAGTTGAGAAATAAATTGCTTATCATTAATGTTACTGAAATGCTTGATAATACTGACATTGAGCATTTATGCAAAAGACTATAATATTACATTGTAAAGGAGAGAATATATGTGAATCAATATGCTCCAAAACCCATAATAATGTCGATTGATGTTACATACAAGTGTACAATGAAGTGTTTACATTGTTTTAACGGTAGTAATGAAAACAATTTAGAAACAGAATTAACAGATAGTGAATTAATGAATATATCAGACCAAATTGTAGAAATAATGCCAAATGTAATTTGTTTTTGTGGGGGTGAACCACTTCTAAGAAAAGAAATATTATATAAGTGCTGCGAAAAGATTGTAACAGGATGTAAAGGAATAACTCAAGTAAATATGGTTACAAATGGAGAATTGGTGGATGAAGAAGTTGCTAATAATTTACAAAAAGCTGGTTTCTCATTGATTCAAGTTAGTCTTGATGGAGCTTCATCAGAGACTCATGATTGGCTTAGAAATAAAAACGGAAGCTTTAATAAAGCAATTAATGCTATAAAATGTTTACTAAATGCGGGGTTAATGGTAGGGGTTGCTTGTACTCCTTCTTTAAAAAATATTAATGAAATTGAAGAAATAATTAAATTATGTGAAAAAATGGGCGTTCATGATTTTAGAGTTCAGCCTTTAATGATTATGGGAAGAGCAAAAAGATATCTAAATGAGTATATTCCTTCTTATAATGATTATCGGTGGCTTGCAAGAAAGCTAATGGAATTACAAATGTTAAATATAGCAGAAAATAAAATGCATATCGAGTGGGGTGATCCAGTAGACCATCTTATAAGAGGTAATTATAGGGAAAATGGATATAATCCATTTATAGGAATAGATGCTTATGGATATATAAGAATTTCACCTTATTTACCAATTACATTTGGAAATATAAGAAAGCATAAAATTTTAGATTATTGGAATAGTGGATTGTCTAATGTATGGAATTTATCAATAGTTAAATGGATTTCAAGAGAAATAAGATCTATAAACGACCTAAATTTGTCATCAAAGGGATTTAAAGAAGTTTATTGGGAAAAAAGTGTTGATATAGATCTTATAGAAGAAGATATTTCTAAAATAAAAATAGATAAATTTTTAACAAATAAATATTAATTATTTATTTTAACAAATATATTATTTGATGGTGGTGATTTTTATCATGAACATAGAACAAAGACAGTTAACTGATTCCGATATGATTAAATTTATAGAAACAATAGGAATTACGAAATTTGAAAAAAGTTGCAATTATATGGATCCATTTATTAATAAACATATATTCAATGAATTTATATTAAGAGAAAAATTTTTTAATTATTCTATTTATGTGTTTGGTGAGTTTTCAGAAAATACATTAACTAAAATTTCATATTATCAATTACCTAATATAGGTACATTATCAAAAAGTGCCGAGTTACAATTATTAATTTGTGGAAATGAAAAAACAGAAGCGGCAAAGTTTTTGTCTAATTCATTTTTAAATTTGAATAAATCATATCCAGATATAAGTAAAATTAAAATAAATATAAAGAATAATATACCTAATTTAGATTATATTTTAAATCTTTTAAGTATCATTGGTTTTCAAAAAGAACTGGTACTAGAAAAAGAATTTGACGATGCAGATTTAATAATATATTCATATTTTATAAAATAAATATAAGTTAGGTGTAATTAAAATGCAAATATCAAATATAAGATGGGAAATTGAACCAAGATGTAACCTTAAATGTAAACATTGTTTTATAGGATCAAAGTTAGATGATTACTCAGAATTAAAATTTGAAGATGCAAAAAGGATAATAGATAAATTGGTTGTATATGGTACTAAAAGTATATTTCTTTCTACAAAAGAACCACTTCTATTTAAAGATATAGATAAGCTTATATTATATTGCACAATAAAAGGTATTCATACTGAACTAATCACAAATGGGATATTGTTGCAAGATGAATTATTTGCAGAAAGAATTATAAATAGTGGGGTAGGCTCTATTAGTATAAGTTTAGAAGGTATAAGTAAAGAATCAAATGATTACATACGTGGTGAAGGAACATTAGAAAAGATAATAAATGCATTGAACGTATTAAAAAAAATAGCTAATTCAAAAAAACAAGTACCTATAGTAATTCAAATGTCTTTAAATAAAAAAAATAAAATTGAAGCAAAGCATATACCAGAATTTTTTAATGCTCTTCCAATTGACGCTCTTGTAATTGGCGGTCTTTCGATGGATGGAAATGCAAAAGATAATAGTGATTTACTTTTAACTCCAGATGAATTTGTACAAACATGGGAGATTATTTTAGAAAATTATTTTAAATTAAATGAAAAGAGATTCTATATTAATTCTAAATCATTTCTTCCTATAGAAGCTATCTATTATAATCTTTTTTATAATACTGATTTTTGTCCTATACCCCCAAGATGTGGGTTTTTAACAGGAAGTTATTCTTTGCTTCCAAATGGAGATATAGTGCCATGTGTAGCTATTTTAGACAAAGAAAATGAAATTGGGATTTTACCAAAAGTAAATTTTATTAAAGAAAATGAAAGCGAAGAGAAAGTTGAACAATTTGCAAATTTCAAAACTAAATTAAACCAATTAATTAAAAGCAATAAGCCTGAAAGTTGTTTATCTTGCTATTGGGAAAATGAGTGTATTCCTTGCCCATCGGGCATAATACAGAAACAATTTAATAATGAAATATCGGCAAGATGCATAAATGCAAAAAAAAGAATTGAGAGTTATTTAAAAGATGTTAAAAGAAGTGCAAATAATTATTATATTTTTGTTCGAGAAAATACTCTTTTCCATATTAAAACGGATAAATTGATTCTTATAAGGTATTACGAACATGGGGGATTATTTAAAAAAGTATATAAATCTGATCTGCAAAAAATAAATATTTTGCAGAAAATCTTTGATAATAAAGAGATTAAGTTAGAAGATTTAATAAATGAATTTAATAATTATCAAGCTCTGATTAATTTTTTGAAAACATTAGTATATGATAATTTTATATTATTTAGGAGGATTTAAGAATGGTAGATATTATAAATTATTTACCAAAACTTGATGAACAAAATCTCTTATATAAAAGATTAGAGGAAGATGGGAGTCTTATTTTCTTAAGCAAAAAACATCCTGAAACGCAACAATTGAGTCTAAATGATGTTGGTAGGTTTATATTAGAACAATGCAATGGAAAAACTACAATAGGTGAAATTGTAAATAGAATATTAAAGGAATATTATGGTGCTTCCAAAGAAAAAATAACAAATGATGTAATTAATATATTACATAGTTTATGGAGATTTGGATTAATTCAATGGATTGGTGAAAATCCGTTACTTTCACTATTTTATAATATGAATGATGGAGATTTTACTTTTAAAATGCTTTATGAAGATCAAGTAATAGAAACTTTAGAAAAACTGAAGAAAAAGCAACATTTTATAAATCCCTATATAGATGAAAAAATAGCTTATTCAGAAACTGCAGTTCGTCAAAAAGTTTTTATATTTATTGAAACATTTTTTGC
>JBGGOQ010000026.1 GCA_041320695.1 Caldicellulosiruptoraceae bacterium PP1
TGCTATTATCCCTCCTAAAAACCCTATTATCAACGATGTCTTTGTTCCATGCATTAACTCTGTTAGTACATCTCTCCCTAAGTTATCTGTCCCCAATATATATTTTTCTGATGGTGCTGTGAAAAGCCCTCCTACTGTATCAAATGGATTCCTTTGGTTTAGTATAGGCCCAAAAAATCCAAACAACAACACCATCACAAATAACACAAAGCCTAATATAAATCTCTTGTGCCTAAATAATGTCCTTATTGTCCCCATCATCTCTCACCCTCTTGTGCTGCTCTTATTCTTGGGTCTATAAACCCATATGCTATCTCTACTAAAAAGTTGGCTAACAATACTGCCACTGTTATAAACAGCGTACACCCTTGTATCAATGGATAGTCTACCTGCCTTACTGCTGAAAACAACAAGCTCCCTACCCCAGGATATGAGAATACTGTCTCGGTTATCAATGCCCCTGCCATCATTGTTCCAAATGATAATGCAAGCCCTGTTACCTGTGGTAACATTGCATTCCTAAACACATACTTTATTATCTTATTATCCTTTAACCCAAGTGTCCTTGAATAGTTTACATAGTCGGTTGTAAGCTCATATAACGCCATCTGTCTCATTCCTATTGCCTGCCCACCTATTGCTACTAACACCAACGAACTAAACGGTAGTATGTAGTGGGTGAGTACATTCCCTATAAAGTCTAATGAGAATGATGGCATAAATCCAAAGTCATATCCTCCTCCTGTTGGCAGCACCGGCCATTTTACTGCAAATAGGTATAGTAGTATTATTGCTAAACAGTAATAGGGTATGTTTGAAAATACCAATGATGTTGTAAATACCACTCCATCAAACTTCTTTCCCTTGTATGCACTAAATGCTCCAAGTAAGTTCCCTATTATCCATCCTATCAATATTGCTGGTATCTGCAGTCCTAATGTCCATGGCAATGCCTCTTTTATTAAATCTATTACCTTGCCTGGATAAAGCATAAATGATGTCCCTAAATCCCCTCTTAATATATTCCTTAAATATGCAAAATACTGCATTATTATTGGCTTATCTAACCCAAACTCCTTCATGTATGTCTCATATAGCCTTTTTACTGCATCACCTTGCAGGCTTCCTCCTCTTGTTAACTGGCTTATTATTACCTGCACTGGATTGCCTGGTATTAATCTCGGTAAGAAAAAGTTTAGACTTATTGCTATATATAACGCTAATAGGTAGTATCCTGTCTTCCTTAATATATATTTGCTAAACTTCGATTTCATTTTCGTCTCCCCTGACAATTAAATATTATTTTGGGAAGGAAGATTTTTATTCTTCCTTCCCTCTAAATTAAAGCTTAAAATTATTTCTTAGGTTTAATCTTATAAAGAAGCTGAACACCTGCATAGTTATGTTGTGGTGGTGCTGTTGGATTCTTTTCATTCGGGAAGTTGGTCCAGTATGTTTCGTTGTATTCATAGAATTCCCATGGTCTATATTCAAGTGGTATTATTGGTATATCCTTCATGTAAAGGATATTAAGCTGTCTATATATATCTGTTAATTTCTTTGTATCCTGTGTCGATGCTGCCTCATCTAAAAGCTTCTCTGCCTCTTGATTCTTATATCTTCCCCAGTTCCAGTATGCTACTTGTCCTGCTGGTGGTACTCCTCTTGATTCCATTACATCCCTGAATCTTATCCATGGATGTGCTGGTGAATATCCTCCACCTGGTGTCCACATCAATATATCAAAGTTGCCATTGTCTCTATGGTCTGCTACTACTGGAAATTCTGGATAGTTAGTCCTTATATCAAATCCTACCTTCTTTGCACTCTCTGCTACTACCTCTAATGATGTCATCCAGTCTGTCCATCCATATGGACATTCTAATGTTATTGGCCCAAGTCTTGTTCCATCTGGTAATACGTATACTCCATCGCTGCCTTTCTTTGCCTTTAATTCCTTTTCTAATATCTCTACTGCTTTCTTTGGATCATACTTCCATCCATATTTCTCCACATCTGCTTTGTTGTAGTACTTCTTCTCTGGTACTCCTACTGGTATTATCAAACTTGATGATACCGGTTGTGAATACCTTGACATCGCTGTCTCTGCTATCTTCGCATAGTTTATTGAATATGCTAATGCCCTTCTTACTAATGGGTTATTGAGTGGCTTTTTGTTTACATTGATTATCAATGATGGTATTGATGCTGGAACGTGATATGGAACATTCTTATACCATGTACCTACTGGCAACTTCTTGTCTTCCCACATCTTCCATATCTGTGGGCAGAATTGTTGTGATAGGTCTATTTGTCCTTTTTCTAATGCAAGGTTTCCTGCATCGTTACTCTTGAATATTGGGTGTACTATATATGTTGGGGCTGGTTTACCAAAGTACTTGATTCCCCAGTAATTATCATCCCTTACTAATACTATCTGTGATTGGTTATAGCTAAGTAGCTTATATGGACCTGATCCTACTGGTTTTAGGTTTACTGCCTGGGTTACTGCATTCTTCTTCTCTATTGGTTCCCATACATGTTTTGGAACAATACGAATTGTGCTTATATAGTTCTCTACCATTGCTCTATGAGCTTTCTTTGGATTTAGCTTCATTTCTATTGTTGTTGAGTTTGTTGCTTTACATGATGTGATGTAATCCCATATTGGACTGTATGATACTGCTACCTTCTTACCAAGGTTTATTGTATACTCTACGTCTGTTGCTGTGAGTGGCTTTCCATCTTGCCATTTTGTACCTTTACGAAGTGTAACAACAAGCGTTAGGTTGTCTTTCCATTGATACTTTTCTCCTAATAATGGATCCAAGTTTCCTGTGATTAGATTAAATGAGAACAATGTTTCATAAATGTACGAATTACTCCCAATTGGCCACGCTGGACTTGTGTTAAATGGATTGAAGTTTGTTGGTGGTCCCCATTGAAAACCTGCAACATAAAGGGTATTCTTTCGGGTCATCTTCTCAGCCGCCGTCGCAAACGACATTGCAAGTGTTACTACAAATACCACTGCAATTACTAATGCCAATAACCTCGTTAGCTTTTTGTTACCTCTCATGTAAAAAGCCTCCCCTTTTTTTATTTATTTATTATAATGAGGCTGCCTTTTTTATTAGTTTTTAAGACAACCTCATTATTCCCACTTATAGTGTAGCATCCCAATAGCCACAGAAAGGATCAACAGGGTTTATACCCTTAAATTCAGATCTTCCTAATATCTTTTCAACAACTGCTTCAACAACATATTCTGATGAATTATATCCATTTATAAATGTCTTTACCATTGGAACATCTTGAAGATGATAAGGATTATCAACTGAAATAAACAATGTAGGAACTTCTTTTACAAACTTAGGTACGTCTGAACCCATTGGTTGAGCCCAATTTATTCTTACTACTGTTTGATTGCTTTGTGTTTTTAGGCTTGCAAAGTAAACTATTAAGTCGAAATTTTTGAAGAAACTTATTGGCCTATTCATTACACTAAAGTCAGTATTAGAATAATCATATTTTGTTATTTCAAATCCATTTTGTTCAAGTAGCTTAATAAAATACCCATTAATACCTTTGCTATCATCCATATAGCCGCCAATATCGCCAAGTATATATAAAAGAACCTTTTTGTGCTTTTCAGGACTAATTGGAAGTAGTTTTTGTGTATCTTTAACTAAAGTAACTGCTTTATCGGCACATTCCCTTGCCCATCTCTCATGTTCTTCACACTTTATCACAGATAAAGCACTTTTATCTGGGACAAGGTTTCCTTCCTTTTGTTTTATATGCAGTCTTAGCCTTGCTTTAAGAGCTAAAATTCTTGTAACAGCTTCATTTAGTCTTTCTTCTGTAATAATTCCTTTTTCTACACCTTTAAGCATAAAATTAAAGTCTTCTTCAAGATTCATTGTAAATAAAAACATATCGCATCCAGCAGCAATTGAGGTAGGAACTGCTAACTCTCTTGGCATTGCAACTGCAAAGCCTGCCATTGAGGTAGCATCTGTAACAATAAGCCCATTGAATCCAAGCTTTCCTCTTAGTAAATCTATATTTAATTCAGGAGCTAATGAAGCTGGCATTATGTCTTCATCTTTTATTCCTGGTCTTAATAGCCTTGAATATGCTGGTTGTAGTATATGAGCAGACATAACTGTTTCTGCACCTTCATCAATCATACCTTTATATACATATCCATATGTTTTATCCCATTCTTCAGTTGAAAGTGAATTTACAGAGGCCACTAAATGCTGGTCCCTTCCATCAACCCCATCACCTGGCCAGTGTTTTATTGAAACTGCCAAGCCATTTTCCTGAATACCCTTCATGTATGCCCTTGCAAGCCTTAATACTCTATTTGGGTCAGAGCCATATGTCCTTGTATTAGTTATTGGATTATTAAAGTTATAGTCAATATCAATTACAGGAGCAAATGCCCAGTTACATCCAATAGTTCTTCCTTCTCTTCCTGCAATAACACCAAGTCTATATGCCATTTCTTCATCATCAGTTGCTGCTACCTCAAGCTGTGATGCATAATTTGTCCCATCTATTGCAATACCGTTGCCACCTCTTTCAAGGTTTGCAGCAATAAGTAAAGGAATATCGAAGCTTTCTTGTAATATCCTTGAGTTCTCTTGAGCTTTTTCTGCCATAAATGGCCTTTGCATAAATCCACATGGCTTCATATCTAAGTTTTTAAGCTCTTGGAGTAATTGAGATACATCTTCTTTTGAAACTACCAAGCAAAATAGCTGTCCTACCTTTTCTTTTGTTGTCATCTTTGATAATGTTTCATTAACCCAATTAATATCTTCATCTGATAGATAAAATGGCTTGTCTTTTAAATTAATCATGTTAACCTCCTCAATGGTAATTAAAATATATTAAATAAAAAATATATGAACATTTCTGTTCATAATATTTAAAATGCAATAGAATATATAAAATTTTAACATGGCAAGTCTTCATTGTTGGTTGTTATATGTTAATTTTAACTAAATTCTATTATTTCTTCTTGGCTTTTTTTAATCTATTTATTGTTCTATTTTGTCTATTTTTTTTAAAAAATTTTAATCCTTAAATTT
>JBGGOQ010000027.1 GCA_041320695.1 Caldicellulosiruptoraceae bacterium PP1
GAAATATAGTCTGTGGGTCAAGCGAAGAAGAGCACAGGGAGGATGCCCTGGCACCGGAGCCGAAGAAGGACGTGGTAAGCTGCGAAAAGCCACGGGGAGCCGCAAACAGGCGAAGATCCGTGGATATCCGAATGGGGGAACCCGCTAGGAAGGAGTCCTAGCATCACATACTGAACACATAGGTATGTGAGGGGAGACCGGGGGAACTGAAACATCTAAGTACCCCGAGGAGAAGAAATCAAACGAGATTCCCAAAGTAGCGGCGAGCGAAATGGGAGGAGCCCAAACCCATGTATGCAGCGATGTATATATGGGGGTAGAAGGACAAGCGAAGTAGTGTAATATATAATAGACGAACTGTCTGGGAAGGCAGACCGGAGAAGGTGAGAGTCCTGTAGTTGAAATTATGTATTACATGAAGCTTGAATCCTGAGTAGCACCAGTGCCGAGGAAGCTGGTGTGAAGCAGGGGGGACCACCCTCCAAGGCTAAATACTCCTGGTGACCGATAGAGAACTAGTACCGTGAGGGAAAGGTGAAAAGAACCCCGGGAGGGGAGTGAAATAGAACCTGAAACCCTGTGCTTACAAGCAGACGGAGCGGGGGAAACTCCGTGACGTTGTACTTATTGAAGAACGGTCCGGCGAGTTACTTATGCAAGCGAGGCTAAGATGCGAGAGAGCATTGGAGTCGGAGGGAAACCGAGTCTGAATAGGGCGGATATAGTTTGCATAAGTAGACCCGAAACCGGGTGATCTATCCTTGTCCAGGGTGAAGTGTGGGTGAGACCACATGGAGGCCCGAACCGGTTGTCGTTGAAAAGGCATCGGATGAGGTGAGGATAGAGGAGAAATTCCAATCGAACCCGGAGATAGCTGGTTCTTCCCGAAATAGCTTTAGGGCTAGCCTCAAGGGGTAGCCACTGGAGGTAGAGCACTGAATGGGCTAGGGGCGCAAAAACGTTACCGAACCCTATCAAACTCCGAATGCTGGTGGTGGAAACCTTGGGAGTCAGACTACGAGCGATAAGGTCCGTGGTCGAGAGGGGGACAGCCCAGACCGCCTGCTAAGGTCCCAAAGTGTAACTAAGTGTAAAAAGGATGTTTAACTGCGAAGACAACCAGGAGGTTGGCTTAGAAGCAGCCACACCTTAAAAGAGTGCGTAATAGCTCACTGGTCGAGTGGTTAAGCGCCGAAAATACTCGGGGCTAAGTTACACACCGAAGCAGCGGAAACAGGGAACTGTTTGGTAGGGAAGCATTCTGCGGTAGGGAGAAGGATAAGGCGGAAGCCGATCTGGACGAGGCAGAAGAGAGAATGCCGGAATAAGTAGCGAGAGGTTGGTGAGAAACCAACCCGTCGGAAGCCCAAGGGTTTCTGGGGAAGGCACATCCACCCAGAGTTAGTCGGGGCCTAAGGCGAGGCCGGGAGGCGTAGCTGATGGGAAACAGGTAGACAGTCCTGTACCACCTACTGGAGGTAAACCTATAAGGCGGGACGCAGGAGGACTAGGCAACCGAGCTGTTGGTATAGCTCGGCCAAGCGTCAAGCGAGCGTATGCAGGGAAATCCACATACGTGAAGAAGTGAGGCGTGAAGGGGAGCCGAAATAAGAGTAGGCGAAGTGCTGGGGTTCACACTGCCAAGAAAAGCGTCGTATAGGCGAAAGTAGGTGCCCGTACTGGAAACCGACACAGGTGGGCGAGGAGAGAATCCACAGACGGACGGGAGAAGCATTGCTAAGGAACTCGGCAAAATGACCTCGTAACTTCGGGAGAAGGGGTGCCCTACGTTGAAGTAGGGTCGCAGAGAATAGGCCCAAGCGACTGTTTAACAAAAACACAGGTCTCTGCGAAGCCGGAAGGCGAAGTATAGGGGCTGACGCCTGCCCGGTGCTGGAAGGTTAAGGGGAGAGGTTAGTGACGAAAGTTGCGAAGCTTTGAACCGAAGCCCCAGTGAACGGCGGCTGTAACTATAACAGTCCTAAGGTAGCGAAATTCCTTGTCGGGTAAGTTCCGACCCGCACGAATGGCGTAACGACTTGGGCGCTGTCTTGGCAATGCACCCGGCGAAATTGTAGTACCAGTGAAGATGCTGGTTACCTGCGATTGGACAGAAAGACCCCATGGAGCTTTACTGTAGCTTGGCACTGTGTTTTGGCATATCTTGTACAGGATAGGTGGGAGGCGAAGAAGCTATGACGCCAGTCATAGTGGAGCCGACGGTGGGATACCACTCTGGATATACCGAAATACTAACCATGCACTCTGGAGCGAGTGATGGGACACTGCCAGGTGGGCAGTTTGACTGGGGCGGTCGCCTCCAAAAGAGTAACGGAGGCGCCCAAAGGTCACCTCAGCACGGATGGAAATCGTGCGGTGGGAGTGCAAAGGCGAGAAGGTGGCTTGACTGTGAGATAGACATATCGAACAGGGACGAAAGTCGGGCTTAGTGATCCGGCGGCATTAAGTGGGAGAGCCGTCGCTCAACGGATAAAAGTTACCCTGGGGATAACAGGCTGATCTCCCCCGAGAGTCCACATCGACGGGGAGGTTTGGCACCTCGATGTCGGCTCATCGCATCCTGGGGCTGAAGTAGGTCCCAAGGGTTGGGCTGTTCGCCCATTAAAGCGGTACGTGAGCTGGGTTCAGAACGTCGTGAGACAGTTCGGTCCTTATCCGTCGCAGGCG
>JBGGOQ010000028.1 GCA_041320695.1 Caldicellulosiruptoraceae bacterium PP1
TAGCCGTTTGCAAAAAGAGTGAGGTGAATATTAATAAAAAGGGATAATAGGAATTAAATACAATAAAATCATATAGATAAAAGGAAATAGATGAGAAAAAAACATAATATAAGTAGAAGTTAGAAAGGGAAGATTGAAAGAAAAAAGTTTTAAGTTGCGAAGAAGGCAATAAAAAGCCATACCCTCTAAGGAAGTGTTTTAGAGGATTTAAAGATGTAAAGTAATGAGGAATAAAAAGATTGTGTAATAAGCAAAGATAAAGGATGAAGAATTTAAGCAATAAGTTTTTTTAGTTTATTGAATTTTTTGAAAGTAAGTTTAGAACAATGAAGTTTAATGTTATGAGCAAGAATAAATAACAAATTAAAAGAGATAGAAGAAAGTAAGAAATCAGAGAAAATAGAAATATGATCAAGAGTTTGGATGATATCGAAACCCATAAAAGATTTAAGGTGGAAGATGGTTTGTTCAATAGTAGTACGTTTTTTATAGAGATTAAAGAATTCTTGAGAGTGTCTGTTAATACCAGGGAAAGAACGAATGTTGTCTGGGTATGTATAAAACATTCTGCCAGATTTAGAAGAAGAACAAGGCTGAGGGCAAGAACATAGACGTTTATTATTTTTGAAAGAAGATAAAGGACATACCCATTTAAAACGTAAAGAACGATTTTTACCCTGACATTTACCATTTGATTTAAAGGGAAGGTTAAACTTTTTGCAAATAGGGGTACCATCTTGAGAAATAATGATATTGGGGTCAGTAGAGGTATTATTTTTGATAGCTCTTTTATTAAGTGGGATAACTATTTTAGAGAGATTGTAAGTATTTTTCAAGGTGGAATAAATATCAATGCAATCCAAAGCACTATCAGCAATAAATGTAGAGAAATTCTTTGGGATATATGAGAATAATTTATCAAGGCAAGGTATTAAAGCTTTTGAATCAGAAATAGTTTTATCTTGTATAGGGTCAGGAGAAGATATATTAGTATCAAATAAAGGTACAACAGCTAAAGGGATACCGAGTGCATTTGTAACGATAGCAAATTTTAGAGCCCAGCAGAAATGGCCATTTACGAACATAAGACGGATATTAGGATTAGCAGAAGCTATTTTAGGTAAAGAAGAATAGACAAGGGAATAAATTTTATCAGAATCCATGTTAGGATTATTTTTAGATGTATTTTTCAAGAGAGATTGAATGAATTTAGGGTTATTTTCATGGACATTAGGAACAAGACCAGTAGTATCGAAGATTAAAGTAGAAGCGAGATCTGGGGAATGGTGCAATGATATATTATGAGCATGTAAAGAGATGTTATAAAATAATTTTTCGATTTCATGGACAAAGATTTTTCTAAAACGAGAGAAAGTAGAAATAGAAGGAACATTGTTGAGGTTACAAAAAGAACGAAGTTCATATGATTTAGAGAGGACAGCACGGAGTTGAGTTAAAGTACTGAGTTTGAGAATTTTTTGGACAAAGAAAGCACAGAGCATAGATTCTAATGAAAAATTTCTATGCTTACCGAAGTATTTATAATAAGCTTTATAGAAGGAATCAGGGATAAATTGAGAAAGATTGATGAACTTTTCAAACAAGCCTAAAAGGCTTTCTGGCTGATGTAAGGCAGAAGCCTTTAGATGGGAATAAAGGTCTAAGAAAGAAAGTTGTTTAGATTTATTACAAAACATTTGTGGACCCTCCTCATAATAGAATAAATGATTTATATAAACATATTTTACTATAATTATGAGGAGGGATTCCAGACTTTTTTAGGTTTATAAAAGTGTTGATAATGCTCATCTTGAGCATTTTTGCAAAAGGCTA
>JBGGOQ010000029.1 GCA_041320695.1 Caldicellulosiruptoraceae bacterium PP1
TTTTAAAATAAAATTCTGTTTTACTTTTTTAAAAAATTATTTTAATTACTTTATTTGTATATTTTAGTCATTATTATATATTACTATAATTCCCAGTGTCAATTATCTTTTTGTTTATTTATTGTTATTTATTATGAATTTAAGATATAAATTAAATAAAATAAGTGTTTTATATTATTAATTATTTGTGTTTACATAATAAAATTTTAATTTGTAAATAATATTTTCTATTTAGCATAAAAAAAACAGGGCTTTTTACCCTGCTTTTTTGACTCCTTCTGATGCTTCTTTTGTAAATATTGTTTTTAATGTTAATAGCAAAATCTTTATATCAAGTAACACCGAGTAGTTTTTAATGAAACCAATTATTTATCATTTGAAATATGAAATAATAATAATTGTGTTTGAATGTTTTGTCGTTTAATTATAATTATGCCCTAATATATATAATCTTTCATTTTGCTTTATATAATCATTGTTACAGTTTAACTTATTTCTAAAATAAACAATCTTACTTATTTTACACTAAACACCCACATTAGAATATTTTTAACCACAGCATAATCGTGTGATTTATTTATGTTTATATTAATTTATGAAATTGAATATTAAATCTTATAAAATTTTATTTGTTAACCTATATTTTATGAATAACTTAATTTATTTTTAATAATTTTAATTGTACAATTTTCTCAAATGATAATTGAACTTTTTGATGCTTATATTTTTGTAAACTTATATAAAACTATTTTTTTCAATAGTACTTTCAGTAGTACTTTTTTTGAGTCTTTGGTACTTCGTTTCAAATCATATTTCAACAATGCTTCCATTTTGAAATTTTAAAATTTTATCAGCAATTGATAGAGTTGAAGCCTTATGAGTTATAATAAGTATCAGTGAATTTTGTTGCTTTAATTTAATAAGTGAATTAAGTATTATTTCCTCTGTTTCAGAATCCAAAAAAGATGTTGGTTCATCCAATATTATAATTTTTGGTCTCCTAAGTAATATTCTTGCAAGTGCTATACGTTGAGCTTCTCCAACTGATATTTGTGAACCACGAACTCCTAAATTGACATTTAATCCATCTTGTGCTCTTGAAACAAAATCTCTAAGTCCAGCTTCATTAACAACTTTTTCAATTTGTTCAATTGTATAATTCTTACCACCTAATGTAATATTCTCATAGAGAGTACCATTAATTATAAATGCATTTTGCAATAAAAAACCCACATTATTTCTAAAATCTTTTATGTCAATATCGTTTATATCAATATCATCAACTAGAATTACACCATTTTGTGGTTTAAGTAGCCTCGCAATAATTCTGGCAAAGGTACTTTTCCCTGAACCACTTT
>JBGGOQ010000030.1 GCA_041320695.1 Caldicellulosiruptoraceae bacterium PP1
AGAGACTTGTCAAGAATTTTGTGTCTGGGTAAAGTAGCGTAACTGGAAAAGTTGGTGAATATCATAAATGTGAGCCTTTATCATTGGGACAGGTTTTTTCCATTTGGTTTGCTTTAGATTTTCGCGTTGTAGGTATATATTGATTTCTAAAATATCCACTGAGTTAAAGTATCCACCCGATTTTATTCTAATCTTTTCAATTAGGCTGTTAACACTTTCAACGGCATTTGTGCTATAAATATGTTTTCTTACTTCATCAGGGTATTTCGTAAAAGCAAAGAAATAGCCTGATTTTTGTGAGATACTATTTATAAATCGGGGATATTTTTCTTTAAATTTGCTACATAATTGCTCAAATTTTTCTATTGCCTCATCAAAAGAAGAAGCAAGTTTAATCTTATCCAATTCTTTATTAAAGTTTGATGCATTAGTTTTATCCATGTGTTTTCTGACATTTCTTTGAAGATGGACAAGACAAAGTTGATGGTCGGCATATGGATATACAGCTTTAATTGTTTCAATTATGCCAGGGAAATCATCACTTACAACTATCAAAACTTTTTTAAGGCCGCGATTTATTAAATCTTCAAAGACTTTATTCCAATCTGCTCTGTTTTCTTTACCAAAGAAGGTGTATATGCCAAAGATGTCTTTTTTGCCATCCATATCAATTCCAAGGATGATATAACACGCAGCCTTTTTAACCTTTGAAGAATCTTTAATTTCACAATGATATGCGTCTATTATTAGAGCAAATGCTTCTTGAGGCAACTCTCTTTGTTTAAAAAGATCTAATTCGTTTTTGAGATTATTCTTGATTTTAGTAAGTTCATCTTCAGAATACGGCAAATTAAGGCTTTTGAGAGTATTTAGAAGTGCTGTTTCGGAATAACCGTTAATAACCAAAGACATAAGAAGTTCTGTATAGGATTGGTCAATTCTTTTATATGGTTTAGGAAGGATATGAGGTCTGAAACTACCTTCTCGAGTTCTTGGAACAGATATTTCGAGGTTGCCTATAGGTGTTGCAAGTTTTCTATCATAAAATCCATTACCTTTGTCATTATCATTTTTTGAAAGATATATTTCACGCTCAGAAAGCATGAACCAATCAAGCAAATCTTCTAACAATTTTTTTAGTGCTGGGCGAGCAGGGTCTTGTTCGGTACAGTATTTATTTAGCACATTTTCAATAGCCATATTTTTTACAGTTTCATAATAGGTATTTTTATCC
>JBGGOQ010000031.1 GCA_041320695.1 Caldicellulosiruptoraceae bacterium PP1
GAGATTGGAATTTATAAATATGACATATTTAACAACGGATATAGAATAGGAGAACAACTTATAGAAATTAAAAAAAATAATGAAATGACATTTCTGTTTAAATCTAATATTAAAACTTTTTATGGTAATGAAGAAACTTCAATAATTTTTATGGAAAATAATTATGAACCGTTAATAATTCATAATGTAAAAACAAATGGAAGTGATAAAGAAATTATTGATGTCTCATATATGTATCCAAATAAGTTTTGTATAAGAAATGGTTCTAAAGAGAGGATTTTATGGTTTACAGGTAGATTATATAATAAATTGCAGATACTTTTTTTGTTACACAATTTATATAAAGTATCAAAACCATTCAATATGAAATGTCTAAATATTTTTATTCCTGAAGCATTAAACATTATTCCTATTGCAGTGAAAAGTTCAAATAGTAGCAATAAAAAGTTTATATATTATCTTTGGCAACCTCATTACACTGTTAGCGAGTATGATGAAAATGATCACCTTTTACTTTACTACAATGATAACAAGACAATTATAGAAAGAGTGTATTAAAGATGGGATATTATATAGGAAAGCAAAAGAATAATCTATTTATCAAATATATACTTACAATGATGCCTTATTTTAAAAAGTATAAAACTCATATTTTTTTTGTAAAATTGTTTTCTGCTCTATTAGCAGCTGCAAATTTAATTTCTCCAACACTAAATAGATTCCTTGTTGATAAAATTTTTGCAGTTCAAGATAAAAATCTTTTAATAAAAATTCTTATTTTATTATGTTTAGCTTTTATTACAATAGCTTTAATAAATATATTAAATAGCTATATAATGGCAAAATTAACTGCAAATTTAAATTATAAAATTAAAATGGATTTTTTTAATAAACTACAGCAAACATCATTGGTATTTCATGTTTCCAAAAAAAGTGGCGAAATTCAATACAGGATGTTTTATGATACTGAACTTTTAGTAGACTATTTTTTAAAACTAATTATTAATATGCCAATGTATATGTTTTGGATAATACTGGTAGCAATATTAATGTATAGATGGTCTCCAATTTTAATGTCATTAGTGGTG
>JBGGOQ010000033.1 GCA_041320695.1 Caldicellulosiruptoraceae bacterium PP1
CTTCGAAATTAATAACTTCTATTATAACTAATGGCTTTGAGCTAAAAGAAACATATTCGCAAAAAATAACATTAGAAGACAAATATATAGAATTATATCAAAAGGAGGATTAATATGAGCAGTTTAATAAAAAATGAATTAATTAAGCTTTTGAAAAGGAAAAAAATTATTATTTCAATAATATTGATGATTTGCTTTTCTGCCATTGTTATTTTTATAGCAAATTTATCAGAAAGCCAAACCAATTCGGGATATTATAAAAAAGTTCTTGAATCTCAAAAAGAAACATTAACAGAACAATTAAAGAATACCAAAGAACAAGATAAAAGGCAAAAGATAGAAATTCAAATAAAATCAATAGAAAACCAAATATTACTTTTTGATATAAATAAAAATAAAGACTGGAAACAAACAGTAAAAGAAAAGATTAATGCTCTTGAGGAAAGAAAAAAGCTTGCACTTGATATTTCTTATGATGATTCAAAAGAATATTACAATTCTCAAATTAAAAAATTAAAATATCTTCTTGAACACAACATAGACCCTAAATATGAAACAACAATAAATGGGAGCACAATATTTATAATATTTTTACAGTTAATGGGTAGCTTCTTTATTCCAATAATAGTAATTGTTATTGCTTCAGATATTATTTCAAATGAATTTTCATCAAAAACAATTAGGCTGTTAGCATCGAAGCCGATATCTAAAAAGAATATAGTTATATCAAAGTTTATAGCAGCTACAATTGTTTGTTTAGCAGTAATTGTTGGAATAGAGTTATTGATATACTTTATATTTGGAATAATTAAAGGATTTGGGAATCTTAATTTTCCACTTATAGTAGGAACAAAATATAAAATTATTGCTAATAATGCAGTACCTATATATGAAAGTTCACAAATAATACCGTATATAACTGCTATAATTGAAGGGATATTTATTCAAATACTTTAC
>JBGGOQ010000034.1 GCA_041320695.1 Caldicellulosiruptoraceae bacterium PP1
ATAAAGCATTTGAATAAGTATCCCTACAATTATAGCTGTTATATACGGTATTATTTGTGAACTTTCATATATAGGTACTGCATTATTAGCAATAATTTTATATTTTGTTCCTACTGTAAGTGGAAAGTTAAGATTCCCAAATCCTTTAATTATCCCAAATATAAAGTATATCAATAACTCTATTCCAACAATTACCGCTAAACAAACTATTGTAGCTGCTATAAACTTTGAAATAACTATATTCTTTTTAGATATCGGCTTGGATGCTAACAGTCTAATTGTTTTTGATGAAAATTCATTTGAAATAATATCTGAAGCAATAACAATTACTATTATTGGAATGAAAAATCCACCCATCAATTGAAGAAATATTACAAATAATGTACTCCCATTTACTTTGTTTTCATCGTTTGGGTTTATATTATGTTCAAGAAGATATTTTAGCTTCTTAATCTGAGAATTATAATATTCTTTCGAGTCTTCATAAGAAATATCAAGTGCAAGCTTTTTTCTTTCCTCAAAAGCATTAATCTGTTCTTTTACAGTATCTTTCCAGTTTTTATTCTTGTTAATATCAAGAAGTATTATTTGATTTTCAATAGATTTTATTTGAACTTCTATTTTTTGCTTTTTAGCTTGATCTTTGGTCTTTTTTAATTCTTCCTTTAATGTTTCCTTCTGAGATTCTAAGACTCTTTTGTAATACCCTGTATTCGTTTGATTTTCAGATACATTAGATATTAGAATAATAATAGCTGAAAAGCATATCATTAATATTATTGAAATAAGAATTTTTTTTCTCTTTGAAAGCTTAATTAGCTCATTTTTTATTAAACTGCTCATATTAATCCTCCTTCTGATATAATTCAACATATTTATCTTCTAATGATATTTTTTGTAAATATGTTTCTTTTAACTCAAAGCCATTAGTTATAATAGAAGTTATTAATTTTGAAA
>JBGGOQ010000035.1 GCA_041320695.1 Caldicellulosiruptoraceae bacterium PP1
CGCTTTTTCAATCAAAAACTCTTTGAATTCTTCCAAGTTTTTAGGAGTAATACCAACTTTTTCACCATTTTTTAGGTATAGTAGTAATATATTTTTATTTACTCTTGTTGCACACATATAAATACGACCTCTATCCAGATAATCCACATTACCTAATGCATATCCTGGAAACTTTATGAAGCCTTGGGTGTCTGCTAATGGATTTACAAAAAGATTTTCAATTGAAACGTTTTTTATTTGTTCATATTTAATTATTTTTTTATACCAACCACATTTTATAATTAACTGCTCTTCTGTGCATGTATATTCCATTGTAAAAAATATTATGACATAAATTAAAAAGAATGAACCTATACCTCCTCCTATTATAAAACTAGGTAATAAGTTTATTATTTTTTGTTCAAATGGTAACTGTATTTTAACCAACAGAATTGATGGTACCAAAAATAGTATAACAACAAAGCTTAAAATAAATAACCAACCAAATGAATTCGCAGGTTTCTCTTTTTTAAAACTATATATTTTATTATTCATTATTTCTTCACTCCATTTTGCAATTTTAGATTTTTTATTATAATAATTGTCATATATATTTAATTTTTTCATTTTTATAATATTTATAGGCCAGCATCCTCATAATGTTTTTAAATGAATCAAATAATCTTATTAATATAATTAACATTTAGATGCTGAAGTCAAGTATACGGTTTGATATACTGTAATAGAATATACTGTAGTTAATGCTGTAGCTACTGTAGCTTGGGAATATATCATACCAGCAGAAATTATAGCTAATACAAATGCAACTGCTCCAGCAGCTATTACTGCCAATGCCGTACAACTATCAGGTCTAACTTCTCCAACTCCGCTAATTGTTGGTGTAGAATATTCTTTCATATGAATTCTCCTCTCATAATATAAATTAAAACTTATATATTGTATATATCAA
>JBGGOQ010000036.1 GCA_041320695.1 Caldicellulosiruptoraceae bacterium PP1
TGCTTTTTCAATCAAAAACTCTTTGAATTCTTCTATATTTTTAGGAGTAATACCAACTTTTTCTCCATTTTTAAGGTAAATAAGTAATATATTTTTATTTACTCTTGTTGCACACATATAAACAAGACCTTTATTAAAGGTATATACCCTGCCTAATGCATATCCAGGAAATTTAATAGGACTATATGAATCGGCCAATAGATTAGCTTTTATATTATCAATTTCAACTTTTTCTATTTGGCTAAACATTATGTCTTTTTTATACCAACCACATCTTAATATTACTCTATCATTTAAGACAACATATTTCATAGAAAAAAATATCCTTGTGATAGCCAATGCATATATAGTAATTAATAGTAATAAAACTATTGCTATTATAATTATGTATCTAATTATTATGTTTTTAGGCAAACCTGCATTAATAACAACTATTATCATTATTAATAAGTAAACAAAAAATATAGCAAAATTTACTGCGGGTACTATCCAACCACGAGATTCCTCTGGTTTAATAATATTTGAATCTTGTACCATTTACATCACTCCGTTCTATTTTTTCTACTATATTGTTTTTCCCTAAGTTTTAATTTTAATAAATAAAAATAAACCGACATTCTCTTCTTAATTTTTCTATGAATAAGCAAATTAAGTCTATTTATTAACATTTAGTAGCTATTAACGAATATGCAACAGTAAATGCTGCATAATATGCATGAGCTACTGCTGCATCTGTTGCAATCACACCAACAGTGCCAACTAACGCTACTGCATAAGCAACCGCTAAAATTGGAGCAGTTACAACGCAAAATACTTGTGGTTGAACCCCCCCTATATTATTGATAGTAGGTGTAGTATATTCTTTCATTTTATTCCACCATCCTTTTTATTTATCATCAT
>JBGGOQ010000037.1 GCA_041320695.1 Caldicellulosiruptoraceae bacterium PP1
TAGACAAACGGTATAATGTCAAGAGGGTTTTAGAGAAAAATTTTTTAGATAATAAGGGCAAAAAAGGCAATAGAATATCGAGTTACTCAGTATGGGAAAATTTAACTGGTAACTTATATTAAAAGGATTATTAAATTAAAAAGAAGTATTAATTAAGTATTGTAAACATCGCCTCTTTCTTGATAAATTTGACCTTTACTGAGCATGGTAAAGATCAAAGGTATTAAACGTCTAGCAGTGAGTACGAGGGCACGTTTATGCTGATGTTTGGTAACCTCTGAATACTTCTTGCTATAGAAAGCTTTATAACGAACTGTGTGCACCCTAACACAGTTAGCAGCCTCAACAAGATAGTATCTAAGATATTGGTTACCACACTTAGCTAATGAGGTTTCTTGGGCATTAAAGTTACCTGATTGATATTGAGTCCAAACTAAGCCGGCATATTTAGCTAAAGCGGCTTCATTTTTAAAACGATAGATATCACCTATTTCAGCGATAATGCCAGCAGCAAGGACATCACCAATACCAGGGATAGTATTTAAAGTTTGAGAAAAAGCATTAAGCAATTTAGAGATTTCTTTATCGAGTTTTTTAAGTTGCTCTTGCATAAATCTAATATTTTCAAGAGTCATAGAAAGAGCTAAGTCATTAGCTTCAGCTAAGGAAGAATGTAGTCTAAAAGCACGATTAGCAGCCTTTTTTAATTCTTCAGCAATTTTATTAACATCAGAAAGCCTATTGTTGCCATTATCAGAGATGAAATTAATTAAATG
>JBGGOQ010000038.1 GCA_041320695.1 Caldicellulosiruptoraceae bacterium PP1
TTCCTCCTCGTATAATATGATTATCAAATCAATCAAAAATTCATATCTCAATTGGTATATTAAATTATAAGTACCAATTGATTACTGGAAATTAACCATAAATAATTGTCTTTTCTCTAAACATTCACTTCTCAAAAATTGAATATTAAAATTGACTGCTACAGTTTTATTTTGCCCTTTATCTTTGGTAAACTAAAATCAGAAAAAGTTTAAGCCTGTTTTAGTTTATTTGGATATTTTTTGATTCCTCCTGCTGGACACGCTTTAGGATAATGCATGCCACAGCTCGGTTTAGACTGAACCCCGAAGGATTACATAACTAATGTTAACTCGTTTGCTGTGCACTGGTAGCTTACCACACCTGATTGAGCATTTCAGATGTGTGCACCCTGTAATCTATCCAGTAGCTCTAATATCTGCGAGGCTGCATTATGTGTAATCCCTAAGGATAAAGGGCTTTATTCTTTTTCTTACCACTACTTACAAAAAGGAGGTCTTTTAATTGCCAAATACTTTAATCGTGGGCATTGATATCAGTAGTCAGTCAAATTCTATCTTCTTTATCGATGATGCTGGTAATCATCTAATTAAAAAACCTTTTTCTTTACCTAATGACCAAGAAGGTGCTAATGAATTAGTTGATAAGATTATTGATTGCCTTAATCAATTTAATCTTTCATCTGTTAAGGTTGGTATGGAATCAACTTCCCATTATGCTTGGCATCTTCATCTTTACCTCGCTTCATCTTCTGAGTTGCTTCCTTACAAACCTGCT
>JBGGOQ010000039.1 GCA_041320695.1 Caldicellulosiruptoraceae bacterium PP1
AGCTAACTTTTTTAAGAGATTCCTGAATTCAATTATTCCGCTTGGATCAAGCCCATTAGTCGGCTCATCTAATATCAGAAGTTTAGGTGATGATACTAACGAAACTGCTAAAGCAAGTCTTTGCTTCATACCAAGTGAATATGTCTTTACTTTTCTATTAATAGCATCTTTTAAACCCACAAAGTCAACTATTTCCTTCAATTTTTCAGTATCTTTAATCCCAAAAATACGTGCAAATTGCAATATATTATCCCAACCGCTCATATATTCATATAACTCTGGATTTTCAACTATACAACCAATGTTTTTTAAAGCTTCTATCCTGTTTTCTTCAATATTATAACCAAAAACTTTAATGTTACCAGATGTTGCTCGTATTAGTCCAACAATCATCTTAATTGTAGTAGATTTGCCTGCACCGTTAGGTCCAATAAATCCCACTATCTCACCTTCTTTAATAATAAAACTAATATCCCTCACTGCCTCTTTCTTACCATAATTCTTTTTTACATTTTCAAGTTCCAAAACAACTCCCAATTGAATATACCTCCTCAATTTTTATAATAAAATAATGTAACATTCTCATAGAGAGTGCCATTAATTATAAATGCATTTTGTAGTAAAAATCCCACATTGTTTCTAAAATCTTTTATGTCAATATCATTTATATCAATATCATCAATTAGAATTACACCATTTTGTGGTTTAAGTAGCCTCGCAATAATTCTGGCAAAAGTGCTTTTCCCTGAACCACTTC
>JBGGOQ010000040.1 GCA_041320695.1 Caldicellulosiruptoraceae bacterium PP1
ATAGTTTTTGTATTTCAGGTAATTCTGATAATAAAATTTAGAAAACCAATAAATGAAGCTGTATTTGCAAAAAGAAGTATTGAACAAAATATAATTGCAGATGTTAATGAACATTTTAATGCTATTGAATTAGTTAAAACTTTGAGTTTAGAAAAATTAGCATTCGAAAAAATAAGTAATAATATGAGACAACTAATAGATGCAATAATTAAATTTGTGTTTGTACAATCTATGTATCAAACTGGAACAAATTTGTTAAATCAATTGTGGTCATTTGGGGTCTTATGGTTTGGGGCAAATCTTGTGTTTTCAGGTAAAATAACATTAGGTATGTTTATGGGCTTTTATATACTTGCAGGGCTTTTATATCAACCTGTTGTTTCAATAACAGGGATAATTTTAAGCTATCAAGAATTAAAAGTTGCTTACTTAAGGTTTGAAGATTATTATAAAACTCCAAATGACTTAATTGAAAATGGTGGGAATAAACCATTTAAATTTAAAAAATGCTTAGAAATGAGAAATATCTCATTTTCATATGAAAATAATAATCCAGTATTCAATAACGTTAATCTTTTATTAAGCCCTGGTTGCATTGTAGCCTTGTCAGGCA
>JBGGOQ010000041.1 GCA_041320695.1 Caldicellulosiruptoraceae bacterium PP1
AATTTTATTTTAAAAATCAGGGAGGTATATTCAATTGGGAGTTGTTTTGGAACTTGAAAATGTAAAAAAGAATTATGGCAAGAAAGAGGCAGTGAGGGGTATTAGTTTTATTATTAAAGAAGGAGAGATAGTTGGATTTATTGGACCAAATGGTGCAGGTAAATCTACTACAATTAAGATGATTGTCGGGCTAATACGAGCAACATCTGGTAACATTAAAGTTTTTGGTCATAATATTGAAGAAAACAGGATAGAAGCTTTAAAAAACATTGGTTGTATAGTTGAAAATCCAGAGTTATATGAATATATGAGCGGTTGGGATAATATATTGCAATTTGCACGTATTTTTGAGATTAAAGATACTGAAAAATTGAAGGAAATAGTTGACTTTGTGGGTTTAAAAGATGCTATTAATAGAAAAGTAAAGACATATTCACTTGGTATGAAGCAAAGACTTGCTTTAGCAGTTTCGCTAGTTTCTTCACCCAAATTTTTGATATTAGATGAGCCAACTAATGGGCTTGACCCAAGTGGAATTATCGAATTCAGAAATCTATTAAAGAAATTAGCA
>JBGGOQ010000042.1 GCA_041320695.1 Caldicellulosiruptoraceae bacterium PP1
CTCCTCGTATAATATGATTATCAAATCAATTAAAAATTCATATCTCAATTGGTATATTAAATTATAAATACCAATTGATTACTGGAAATTAATCTTAATAGGTTTCTTTTCTTTAAACATTCACTTCTCAAAAATTGAATATTAAAATTGACTGCTACAGTTTTATTTTGCCCTTTATCTTTGGTAAACTAAAATCAGAAAAAGTTTAAGCCTATTTTAGTTTATTAGTTATTTTTTATCACCTCCTGCTGGACATGCTAATATCAATACATGCCACAGCTCGGTTAAGACTGAACCCTAAGGATTACATAACTAATGTTAACTCGTTTGCTGTGCACTGATAGTTTACCACACCTGATTGAGCATTTCAGTTGTGTGCACCCTGTAAACTATCCAGTAGCTCTAGTATCTGCGAGGCTGCATTATGTGTAATCCCCAGGGATAAAGGGCTTTATTCTTTTTCTTACCACTACTTTCAAAAAGGAGGTCTTCAATTTGCCAAATACTTTAATCGTAGGCATTGATATCAGTAGTCAGTCAAATTCTATCTTCTTTATCGATGACACAGG